>JAPHSC010000366.1 GCA_026193125.1 Gammaproteobacteria bacterium | reverse complement strand
CCAAATCGATCGTTAATCAGTTTGAAGTGATCAAGGTCGAGAATACAAATCGAGAAGGGCACACCGGTACGGTCGGAGCGAGATTTCTCCGACCCCAGGGAATCCATGATGAAGCGACGGTTGTAGGCCTTGGTCAGGTCATCACGTTCGGACAGCTCTGTTACCTCGGCGACCATTTTCTTCAGGTCCCTGGACTGCTGGCGCAACCGCCCCTTCAGCCTGGACACATGCAGGCCGAAATAGCTCGACCAGCACAACATGAGGGTGACGACGACAACACGCAGAAGCGCCAGGGTCGGGTCAAAGACCTCTGGCCGCAACAAGAAATCCAGACCTGTAACCAGAAGAAACCCGGTCATCGCAACTATGGCCAGGCGGGTGAACCCTTTCTGGTCCAACTTGAACATGCCGAACAGCACCGGTGAGATATACGCAATCAGCATCAGGTCGCGTACCTCATGGGCGGAGATCAGCAACACCATTGCCCAGGCAATCCCCACGGTAAGCTGGGCGAAAGTCATGGATGGGTCTGCCAACTGCTTGTTCATACCCGAACGCAGCAAGGTATAAAAAATCATGTTGGAGATAATGGCGCCGCATATTTCCACTGCCAACAATGGCGCCGAAACGCTGAGCACGTCCTGGTAAATCATCAGGCCAACAATAGACAACCAGATGCCGTAGAAAGAGGTACCCATAAAGAAGCGACGCAGACGCAAAGTCTGCCTTGGATCGTCATCTGGTATAAACCAGCTTTTCATCCTGTCGATGCTCCTGCTTACTGAGAGCGCGCCGCCTTTGTTGTTATTCGGCGCGCACAAGGCGGGGTCCTGCGACGGATAGTCGCCCAGGCAGACAGGAAACGAGAGCCTTTTGTGCTTGAAACGTGACCCGGTTCACGTCCTCGCGATTTATCCCAATATGCCTTCCCTGCGATAAAGACGGGCAGCAAGTCCGAGCAGCAACAGCCCTATCACGAGCGTGCTGGTGAAAGAGACCACGACGAAGACCATGGCCAGGGGATCCGCTTTCATCAGACCGGTGATTACCAGGTGCTGTGAAAGAGACGGTACCAGCATCAGCGGCAAGGTTGGTTTGAGGGTAAACAGGGCGGCCACAATAATTGGCAGGGTCGGCACCAGCATCAGTACCTGAAGATAGGTTTGTGCCTCCTTGTAGCTCTTGGTAAACGATGCCACCGCCGTCATGCCGGCCGCACCTACCAGGGCGAAGGGAAGCATCACGAGGAAAATCCGAGCTGCGACCGCCGGGCCAAAATTGCTGGCCATACCGACCTCTGCCAGTGGAACGAAAGACAGGGACAACGAAAACGCGAGCAGACTGATGGCCAATGACAAGACCATAAACAAACAGGTGGCCAGGACCTTGCCGACGATAAGCCGCCAACGTTCAACGGGCAAGGTAAGCAAGGGCTCCAGCGAGCCGCGCTCGCGCTCTCCGGCAGTGGTGTCTGTGGCCAGGTAAAGGCCACCCATGAGCATGGAAAATATGATGAAGTAATTCATCATGCCAAGCAGGATGATGGAGCGACCGGTAGGCGTGGAAACATCAACGTCTTCGACTGCGATAGGATTGATCAGCGAGGGATTTACACCACGTGCCAGCAACCGCAGTGCTCCGAGTTGCCGTTCGTAGGCGCGAAGCAGTCTTTCAGCCCGGCGAATGCTCTTGGTCGCATTGCTGTTCGCGTTATCGGAAACCAGTTGCACCACCGCCGGTTTGCCTGCACGCAGAGCCTCTCCGTAACCGTCCGGAACAATCAGTACAACGTCTTCGGTACCTGCATCAATTAATTCACGTGCCTGCTCCATGGTCAGGGACAGGCCAACAATGTCCACGTTATTCTGTTTCAGGAACTGCACCAGGCTGGGCGCGTTATCGACACCGGAGACGGGCAGACGCAAGGCCTCCACTGATTCACCGATGGAACGTTCCAGGGTCAGTGAAATCATGCCGGCGAATAGCAAGGGACCAAACAGTGGGCCGAACAGCAGTGCCGACATCAGGGTGCGACGATCGCGCAGGTTGTCGGTCACTTCCTTGCGGAAAACAGTGAATATCTGTCCCATCACTGCAAACCCTCCGCGCTGCCAATGACTTTTACAAAGGCCTCTTCCAGTTCCTGCTCGCCGGTGCTCTGGCGCAGCGCCTCCGGTGTGCCCGCGGCCACCACGCGGCCACTGCCAATGATGACGATCTCATCACAGAGGGCGGCGACTTCCTGCATGATGTGGCTGGAGAACAGGATGCAAATGCCCTCGTCTTTCAGTTTGAGAATGAGTTCCCGCAAGGCACGGGTCGCCATCACATCCAGTCCATTGGTAGGCTCGTCCAGCAACAAGTTGCGAGGTTTGTGCACCAGCGCCCTGGCCAGGGCCACTTTTGTTCGCTGACCCTGGGAAAATCCCTTGGCCCGACGGTCGATGACGTCCTCCAGTTCCAGCAGCCCGGCCAACTCGTCGATGCGCTGTTGCAGGGCATCGTCTTGCATGCCGAGTATACGGCCGTAATAGGCGATGTTCTCCCGCGCACTCAGGTTCGGATAAAGACCGGCAGAGTGAGGCAAAACCCCGATCTTGCGGCGGACGCCCATGCTGTCGCTGCGTATATCTGCTCCGTCAATAACTGCGGTACCGGCATCCGGATTCAGCACGGTATAAAGGATACGCAAGGTGGTCGACTTGCCGGCGCCGTTTGGTCCCAGCAAGCCCGTAACCTTGCCGTCCGGTGCCACAAAGCTCACGTCCTTGAGAGCTTGCACCTTGCCGAAGGATTTCTTTAGTCCGTGTGCTTCTATCATGGCGTGGGTCCGTTGAAGTCAAGAAAGAAGGGCGACGGCCCCATTTGTTGCACGCACTCGCCGTCCAGCTTGTCCAATAACCCATCACGGGTAAAATCCGCCACCAGTCGGGAAACGCAGCCAACGGAAATCATGCCGTGACCTTGCCCGGGTCCCACCAGGTGACGTGAGTTTTGTAACGTGGCGGCCACCTGGTCTGCATAGGCAGGTGGCGTGACCGGGTCTGCTTCACCCGAGAGCAGCAATACCGGCACATTTGAAACTACCGGCTGCTTGATGTCCGGATCGGCCAGCCCCCGCGGCCAGATCTCGCAGATTTTTCGCAGGCCGTTGAGTTGATCGGTGCCCAGATAAGTGTGTTCCAGCGCCGCCATGTCCACGGTCTGAAGGTCGACAAAAGGAATGTCCTCAGTGCACATCACGGCGTTGTGCATACCCAGGGCAAGCATATCGTTAAGGGAAGACACGGATAACAGGCTCTGCGCAGCAAGTGGCCCATAGTTCCCCTTGTCCGCCTCATTAATGGTCAGGGGAATCAGGGCGATGGTTTCGGGACGATAGCTGAGCAGGCGAATCCCTGCGGCCATCAGGTCGTAGCCAAGCGTCAAGTGCAAAGGCTTGGCCGTCATTGGATCGGAAATATCGAGTTCCACCGGTTCAGCTTTCAAACGTCCCGCAACGCGATCAAAGGCGGCAGCCAGCTCCGGGTAACTGTTGTTGCAGGTTGTGTCCTGGAGGCAGCGAGCGAAAACCTGTTCGAGTGCCAGCTGGGCATTCAGGGCGATATCCGTAGCCAGGGTAGCGCCGGGCGGCACTACGCCGTCCAGGATTACGCTGCGGGTCTGGTCGGGATAGCGACGAAGATAATGCTGGGCGACAAGGGTTCCGTAGGAACCGCCGTACAAGACCAGCT
>JAPHSC010000119.1 GCA_026193125.1 Gammaproteobacteria bacterium | reverse complement strand
TGGCGCAGGCAAGCGCAAGAGTAAAAGTTTGAACGCCCTGGCCTGTATTTCACTAGAATAGTCGCAGGTCGGGTCGCACCGATAGGCTACTCTATAGGGTGCTCCGCTGAGTATTTGACCCACAGGACCAACGCCAGGGCACCAATGCAGCACCTCATTGAAGAACTCAAGCGTAGAAACGTCTTTCGCGCGTGCGCCGCATACATGGTGCTTGCATGGTTATTCGTGCAGGTTGCCGACATTCTCCTTGATGCTTTCGAGGCCCCGCCCTGGGCAATGCGGACTATCCTTGTTGCCATTGCACTGGGCTTCCCTATTACTTTCTTTCTTGCCTGGGCGTTTGAAATCACTGCGACAGGCGTGAAGCGGACCGAGGATGTCGCACCCGGAGATTCAATCACACCGCAGACAGGCAGAAAACTGAATTTTGTCGTGATCGGGATCCTGGCGGTGGCCGTTGCGCTATTCGCAATTGATAAATTTGCTTGGAGACAATTCGAGTCTGACCGGGGAAATGCAAGCAACGACTACGCCATAGCCATACTTCCGTTTCACCTCGACAGCGGCGCAAATACACCACTTTTTGGACAGCTCTCGGATGAAATTGCGCAACTGCTGCGCAGAAGCGATAAGGTCAGGTTAGCGTCGCAGGATGCTGTCCTTGCCGTTGTCGATGACGAGAGTCTGGCAGACGTCGCAGCGCGTTTGGGTGTGCGGTATATCCTGGTTGGCGTAGTCAGCCTGGATGGTGACGGCTCACGTCTTTCCGTATCTCTTTTCGATACTGAAACTGATAGCGACATTTGGACTACAGACTACGAAGATACGATTTCGCAGCAAATGAGCTATAAGGCGGCGCAAGACCTGTTGGCCGCAATTGGCGCTACTCCCCTGGCCACGCCACCGATCACGCCTGATGCCAGGGCCTATGAGCTTTATTTGAAGGCAAGGCAGCACCTGGCTGTTGACCGGCAAAGCGAGGAAGCGGAAGGGTTGCTGCGAGATGCGATTAGTCTGGATCCCCGTTTTGCAGGTGCCCTGGCTGGTCTTTGCAGCTTTCTTGTCGATCGCTATCGTGTCAGCAGTGCTCCGCAGGATTTCGAGGAGGCCGAGCGCCTGTGTTATCGGGCCTGGAGAATCGATTCGAATTCAATAGAAGTGCAACACGCGATGGGGGATTTGTATTTTGAATCCGGACAGTTGGAAAAGGCACGCGAATCGTTCGCCGCTGCCCTGGCCATCAATCCCAATGATTTTGACACCGAGGTAGCCCTGGCAGAAACATACCATGAGGAAAATCCCGCACTTGCCGAAAATCTACTCAAGAAGATTATTCAGCAGCAGCCCGGCAGTCCTTCTGCCTACATGAGTCTGCAGTACCTGTATTTCAAGCAAGGCCGGTACGCGGAGGCGGTTGAGCAACAGAGGTGGACAGTCCGTCTCCTGCCTGACGATGAAGGGGCAAAGTTCCGCCTAAGCAGCGATCTTTTGCTCGCCGGAATGTTTAGCGAAGCAAAGGACTTGTTGACAGGCATGCTGGCGAGCAAATCTCCAAAATCCGGAGATATAGAAAACAATCTTGCAACGGTCCTGTTTTTCGAAGGAGATTACGCCGGGGCTGCCAAGCTTTATCAAGCCGCTGTCGAGCGTGAGCCCCGAGATCCTTCGCTCTACAGGAATCTTGCAGACGCAATCTGGCATCTTGAGGGAAAGGATGCGGCCAGGCCTATACTGCTCACAGCAATTGAACTTGCCGAAAGCCAACTTGCGGTCAATCCAGACGACTATGCGGTGGTAAGTACCTTAATGGTTGCTTATGCCAGTATCGGTGAACTGGCGAATTTTCAGATGACCGAAAAACGACTGCGCGATTTGGCCGATGGTGATCCCCAAACGCATTACGACATCGCGGTTGCGACATCACGACTGGGTAACCTGGAACGAGCAAGATCGCATGCCGAAATTGCTTTGCAGTTAGGCTACCCAATTGAGCTATTGCGAGCCGACCCTGACATCGCCGCCTCAGGCGCGACTTTTGACAGCGTCGCCATCGTGCATTGAGAGTGGAGCCGGTCTTTTCACTCATTGGGTCCTTTCGACCCAAAGTCCGCGTGCAAGCAAGTTTGTAATACACGAAGAGGGGTCAGAGTGTTTTTTCGGTCGCCACGGCCTGGCCGGAATGACACGGTCGTTCAAGCGCGGATGTTCAGGTCGATACACTGGGTCCTGGTTAAAAATCACTCTATATTTTGGGCCTGCTCGCGCATCTGTTCCACCAGCACCTTGATGTCCACCGCGCACTGGGTTGTGCGGATGTCCTGGGATTTTGAGGACAGGGTGTTCGCCTCGCGGTTGAACTCCTGGATCAGGAAATCCAGCCGGCGCCCCACCGGCTCGTCGCTGTCCAGCACCTGGCGCATTTCTGCCAGGTGACTGTCCAGCCGGTCCAGTTCTTCCGCGACGTCCATTTTTTGGGCCAGGAACACCAACTCCTGCTCAAGCCTTTCCTGGTCGATATCCTGGTTGAGCTTCTCCAGTTTTTCGGTAATGCGGTTCCGAATGCTCTCATGTACCTGTGGCAGATCGGCTCGAACTTCGGTGACTTTTGCTGCAATACCGTCACAGCGTTCCTGCAGCAATTTTTTCAGGCGTCCACCCTCTGACAATCGCCCCTGGATTAACTGGTCAAGGCCCTCGCGGAGCAGCGCTATTGCATACTTAAACAGCGGTTCCATATCCAGCTTGGTTTCCGCGGTGACGCCGGGCCAGCGCAGCAATTCCAGGGGGTTGGTCGGCGCGGGATTGGTCAATTCGGCGCTGACTTGCTCCGTCAGCGCCACCAGGCCCTTGAGCAAGTCCCGGTTAATTGTGGGCAGGCCGGCCGCGCCAACACTTGGGCGAAAACGAATCGTGCAATCCACTTTGCCGCGATTGATCCGGTTTGACACTTGTTGCCTGAGAGCGGCTTCCTGGGTGCGTAACTCTTCCGGCAGGCGTAACTGCAAATCCAGGAACCGGTTATTCACGCTGCGTATCTCGCAAGTCAGGCTGCCCAGGTCTGTATCGAGTTCGCAACGAGAGAACGCGGTCATACTCTGGGTCATGGTTTGCTACCTTGGGTGCTTGGAACGTCTGTTGCTATAGTCGGTGGGGCAACGGTCCGCTAGCGAGTATAATGCTGGCCTTCGGTCCGAATCCCGGAGTTTGACAGTGTACCGTTTAGGTCATGTGAGGAATACTACTTGAAGTTCGAAAGCGCCCAAGTCAGCCTGCTTGGCACCCGTGCGGAGAACCAGGACCGCGTGGCCATAGAAATCGGCCCCCAGGCCAGCCTGATGGTGGTGGTGGATGGCATGGGGGGGCACTCTGATGGCGCGCTGGCGGCGGATGAGGTCCTCAAATCAGTGTTGATGTCCTTCAGGGATATTGCGCACCCGATATTTGATCCCCTGGGATTCTTGCACCGTGCAGCGGGTCGCGCGCATGCGC
>JAPHSC010000028.1 GCA_026193125.1 Gammaproteobacteria bacterium | reverse complement strand
ACTTGCATGGGGCCTTCGGCCACTGTGTTCAAACAGGTCTGACGAGCCATGCAAACGGCTCGCCAGTTCGCCGGCAATACCCTCGTCTCCACGCCAGAACCGCCTGACCGTGTCACGATAGCGATCATTCCATTCCGCCCAACGACCCGGAAAACGACCCAACTGGTAGCCGCCCGGGCCAGGATCCCAGGGCTCGGCGATCAGCTTGACCCGTTCCAGGGCAGGATCTGTCTCGATCTCGGTCAGCAAGGCATGTTGAGGATTGTAGCCGTCGCCTGATCGGCCAAGAATAGTCGCAAGATCAAACCGGAAACCATCCACTCCCATGTCCCCGGCCCAGTATCTCAGGCTGTCGATGACCAACTCCCGAACCCGGGGATGATCCGCGTCCAGCGTATTACCGCAGCCACTGTCGTTGATGTATTCACCAGGCGCGTCGCCCGGTGTGCGGTAATAGGCAAGGTTGTCGATACCCCGGAAACTCAGACTGGGCCCCACACCTCCACTCTCACCGGTATGGTTAAACACGACATCCAGGATCAGTTCCAGGCCCGCATCGTGCACGGCGTTGACCATCTCACGAAATTCGGCAACCGGATCGGTGTTGCCAAAACGCGGCTCGGGAGCAAAGAAACTGATGCTGTTATAGCCCCAAAAATTTCGTAACCCTTTGTCGTGCAGGTGCTGCTCATCAATGAACGCATGCACCGGCAGCAATTCAATGGCAGAAATACCGAGGGATTTTATGTAGGCCAATACATCCTTGTTGCGCATGCCGGCGAACCTGCCCCGCTGCAACTCCGGCACGCAGGGATGGGCCATGGTAAAACCACGCAAATTCGTCTCGTAAATAATTGTCTCGGACCAGGGAATACGCGGGCCGGGACGGACGGGTTCAGAATCCGCCCGGACTACACCCAGGGGCACATAGGGCGCGCTGTCACGTGTGTTTATCCGCAGCTCCGCATCACCGTTAGTCGGATCAAAATCGAACACCGCAGGGTTCCAGCTGAAGCCCCCGGAAAGTTGCCGGGCATAGGGGTCTATCAGGAGCTTCGCGGGGTTACAACGCAGCCCTTCCTCTGGAGCGTAGCGTCCGTGCACGCGGTAACCGTAACGCTGTCCGGGCCGGCATCTGGGCAGATAGCCATGCCAGACTCCGTCATATTGATCCGGTAACCAGTGACGAGCCGTCTCGCGGCGGCTTGCATCGTACAGACATAACTCAACGCCCTGGGCAGCACTGGAGTACAGAGCGAAATTCACGCCCTCTCCGTCCCAGCTTGCGCCCAGGGGTGTCGGCCGTCCCGTCAGTATCATGCGTCAGACACGCCTACCGGCCGTACTTTCCAGATCTGCTGATTGTAGTCGCGCATGGTCCTGTCTGTGGAAAATCGACCCGAGGCCGCAGAATTGAGAATACTCAAGCGCGTCCAGCCGTCCTTGTCCCTGAAAGCCTGTTCCACAACTTGCTGGGTATCCACAAAACTGCGGAAGTCAGCCGCCGTCATCCAGGGATCACCTTCTGCGCGCACCGCCGCCAGGATCGGTTCGAAGATGCCTTTTTCAAAGCGACTGAACAGCCCGCTCTCGATCAAACCCAGCACCCTCGACAGGTCGCTGTCCACGCCGATGTAGGTCTGCGGGTCATACGTGCCACGTTGCGCCTCCACCTCGTCGGTTGTCAGTCCGAACAAGAAAAAGTTTTCTTCCCCCACCGCCTCGCGAATTTCCACATTGGCTCCGTCCAGGGTGCCAATGGTGATTGCACCATTCATCATGAACTTCATATTTCCGGTACCCGAGGCTTCCTTACCCGCAGTGGATATTTGTTCGGACAGATCCGCCGCAGGACAAATAACTTCCATTGCCGAGACGTTGTAGTCAGGTATGAAAACCAGTCGCAGGCGATCGCGAGTCTGCGGATCGGCATTAATCACCCTGGCCACATTATTGATGAACTTGATGACATTCTTGGCCATCACGTAACCCGGCGCCGCCTTGCCACCAATAATTATGGCCCTGGGCACCAACTCATCACCATCGCCACGCTTGATCCGGTCATACAGGTGTATGGCATGTAGCACATTCAGCAGCTGTCGCTTGTATTCGTGAATACGCTTGACCTGCACATCGAACATCATATCGGTATGCAATTCGACACCGGTGCGCTGCAGAATCAACTTTGCCAGTCTGCGCTTGTTGAGCGTCTTGCACTCGCGCCATGCTTGACGAAAGACGCCATCTTCGGTCAATGGAGCAAGCCGGGCCAGCTGATCAAGATCGGTCACCCAGCCCCCACCTATCCGCTCGCTTATAAGTGCCGACAAGCCCGGATTGCAGGCGGCCAGCCAGCGTCGCTGGGTGACGCCGTTGGTCTTGTTATTGAATTTGCCGGGCCATAGCTCGGCAAAGTCCTGGAACAAGCCTTCGCGCAAGAGTCGCGAGTGCAGTTCGGCCACGCCGTTGACCGAGAAACTGCCGATGATGGCCAGGTAGGCCATGCGTATCATTGGCTCCCGGCCTTCCTGGACCAGGGACATTCTCGCCAGGCGCTGATTATCCCCCGGCCAGCGCCGACTGATCTCATCGATGAATCTGGCGTTGATCTCGAAAATGATATCCAGCAGACGCGGCAACAACTTGCGGAACATATCGACCGACCACAGCTCCAGCGCCTCGGGCAGCAAAGTGTGGTTGGTATAGGCCATGGTCGAACGGGTGATTTCCCAGGCCGCGCCCCACTCCATCCTGCATTCGTCCATTAGCAGACGCATCAACTCCGCCACGGACACTGCCGGATGGGTGTCATTCAACTGGAAGCAATGTTTTGCGGCGAATTCCGTAAAGTCATTGCCATGCCGGGCGCGCCAGCGACGCACCGTGTCCTGCAAGCTGGCTGATGCAAGAAAATACTGCTGTCGTAACCTCAGTTCCTGACCGTTCTCTGTGCTGTCATTCGGATAGAGCACCATGGTGATGTTTTCAGCTGCATTTTTTGATGCCACCGCTGCCGTGTAGCTGCCCGCGTTAAATTCTTCCAGGTCGAACTCGTCTGTGGCCGCCGCCGACCAAAGACGCAGGGTGTTCACGAAATCGTTACGGTAGCCGGGGATCGGAATATCAAAAGGCACCGCCAGTACGTCGTGCGTTTCCACCCAGCGAAAACGTTGCCGGCCCTGGCTGTCCAGATAGCTCTCCGAGCGACCGCCAAACTTCACCCTCAGGGTCAGTTCGTGCCGCTCAATTTCCCAGGGATAACCCTCCCGCAGCCAGGAATCGGGGTCTTCCACCTGGTGGCCGTTCTCCAGGCGTTGATGGAACATTCCGTACTGGTAGCGGATTCCGTAGCCCATCACTGGCAGTTTCAGGGTCGCACAGCTGTCGAGGAAACAGGCGGCCAGTCTGCCCAGACCACCGTTACCCAGTCCGGCATCATGCTCGCTGGAATAAATGTCCTCCAGGCGCAAACCCAGTTGCTCCATGGCCTCGGT
>JAPHSC010000051.1 GCA_026193125.1 Gammaproteobacteria bacterium | reverse complement strand
TGAGGCGCACGTAGAATTCCAGCGTTCGACCACGGGCGCAGTGAAAGCCCGCTTGCGCATTCCGATGAATCCACGTGGGTTCAGAATGGTGAACGAGAACTTTGTATCGCGTGGTTACGGTCTGGCCGTCGACGAAAGTGCGGATGGGCGAGAGGCCTTGTGGGCGGTTCGACGGGTTAACGGCAAACAGTCGCTATATTACCGGCTCTCGGTTTATGCGGACCCGGCGAGCCGTGGAGATCTGCCGAAACCGGTTTTCCCCGAGGTGCCCAAGCTGGAAGAGCCATATTTTTCCGCCATGATTGACTTGGCCTCCCAGGTCAGGGAGCAATCTGCCGATATACGCACGTTTACCTCCACCCTGTTACACAAGCTGAATGACCCCACGCCCGAGGAAAATATCAGTCTCCTGCGAGCCGAGGCACGAACGCCCATGCAGCGGGCGAATCTGGCGGTGACTCTGTTGGCCGGGGCGCGTATTCCAGCCGAGATACTGCAGGCCGTTCAATTGGGCGAGGACAAGCGCGTGGCCGACGTGCGACCCATGCTGGCCGTGCACAATGGCAAGGAATGGATCTATTTTAATCCGCACACGGGTGAGATGGGTATGCCCCCACTCCTGTTTCCATGGGCATGGGGCAGCAATCCATTGATAGATGTGGTCGGGGGCCGTGGTGACGCGGTAGAATTTTCGGTGGTGCGTAGCCTGTACCCCACCATGGAACTGGCCCGCGAGAGAGCCGCCACACTGGGCTCCAAGGTACCCGAATTCTCACTCTTGTCCCTGCCTCTGAGTACCCAGTCGGTCTACGGCGTGATTGTATTGATCCCCCTGGGTGCGTTGCTGGTAGTGTTCCTGAGGAATTTCATTGGCATACGCACCGTGGGCACCTTCATGCCCGTCCTGATTGCGATCTCCTTTCGTCAGACACAATTGCTTGGCGGGCTGGCGTTTTTCACCCTGATCATCGCTGCAGGTCTGTCTATTCGAGCGTACATGGAGCACCTGCGTTTGTTGCTGGTGCCCAGGCTGGCGTCCGTGTTGACAGTAGTCGTGATTCTCATGGCCCTGGTCAGTATTATCAGCCATCGCATGGGCGTTGACACGGGACTCTCCATAGCCCTGTTCCCCATGGTGATCCTGACCATGATGATTGAGCGTATGTCGGTGACCTGGGAAGAACTGGGGGCTCGCGATGCGATCACCGAGGGTATTGGAACCATGGGTACGGCGGTGCTGATTTACCTGGTGATGGGCATCGAAATTATTCGACACCTGTTCTTTGTATTCCCCGAACTGTTGCTGCTGGTATTGGCTGCAACCTTGCTGGCTGGTCGATACACCGGCTTCCGCCTGACTGAGTATCGGCGTTTCAAAGCCCTGGCGGCTGACCAATGAGCCTGTTCACCGCTCTCGACCATGCGGGGGTGATGGGCATCAATGCGCGTAATGGTAATTACATCATGCGTTACAACCCCAGGGCCCTGTTTCCGCTGGTGGATGACAAGCTCCTGAGCAAACAGCTGGCGCTGGATAACGGCCTGCCGGTACCGGAGCTATATGGCGTCATTCGCATGCTTCGCGACATTCGGAAATTTGAGAAGATCGTCGAGGGCAAGAACGATTTTGTGCTCAAGCCGGTGCATGGCAGTGGCGGTAACGGAATCATGGTTATCGGTGGCCGCAGCCGGGACCGTTACCGCACAACCACGGGTCGAATAGTTACTCGGGACGAGATGGCCCACCACATGGAAAACACCCTGGGTGGTCAGTTCAGCCTGGGCGGGCAACCGGACCAGGTCCTGGTGGAGTACCGGGTCAAATTTGATCCGGTCTTTGATCACGTCAGTTATCTGGGTGTACCTGATATACGAATTATCGTATTCAAGGGTGTACCGGTAATGGCCATGATACGGCTTCCCACGCGAAGTTCCGACGGCAAGGCCAATCTGCATATGGGCGGAGTAGGTGTGGGTATCGATATGCGCAAAGGCGTGACCACCCACGCGGTCGTTGGGACTTCCCCGGTACATGAGCATCCTGACACGGGTGCATCCGTGGTGGGTCTGGATATTCCGCACTGGCAAACGATGCTGGAGATCGCGTCAAGCTGTTATGAAATAACCGGTCTGGGATACCTGGGTGTGGACTTGGTTCTGGATGCGGAACTGGGTCCGTTGATGCTAGAAATGAATGCCAGGCCGGGTCTGAATATTCAGATCGCCAATGGAACAGGTTTGCGCCACCGTCTGACTTACCTTGAAAATCTGGACCTGAAGGACATGACGCTTGCGGATCGAATTGCCGCCGGCCTGGAGGCGACCAATCGCGATCCTCGTCGTGACTCCGTTGCCTCCCCAACTGCCTGAGCGCTGCGTATTCGCTGCCTTTGATGCTGCAGCAGGCCGGGGATCACCAGTTCTCGCTTGGAATTTCCCGTAATTCATCGCCCAGGCGCTCCACCATCAAGGCGGAGATTTCATTGGACCGAGCGATTTCCATCCCCTCTGGTCCCACCACCAGCAGTGCCGTGGCCCAGCCGTCAGCCAGCATGGCAGAGGCTGCGCGTACGCTGACCGAGGCAATGTGGTGGGTGACGGGACGTTGGGTGCGCGGATCTATCGTATGGCTGTAGAGTATCTCGTCTTCAACGAAAAAATTGCGGTAGTCGCCGCTGGTGGCGATCGCCATGTCTTCAACGGCGACAACTTCCAGCAGTGCCTGTTCTCCGGGTATCGGTCTTTCCACCGCAATGCGCCATGGATTGCCCTGCTTGTTGTAGCCAGCGGCCCTGAGATCACCCCCGATTTCCACCATATAATCCTCGACACCCAGTTCAATCAGAACCTGGACCGCCTGGTCCACGCCATAGCCCTTGGCAATGGCTGACAGGTCTACGTGCAAGTCGGGGTCCTGCTTGCGCAGGGCAGGGGGTTCCAGGCGTACCTCCAGTTTCTGGAAGCCAACGTGACTGGCGGCCTCGGCGATGTCCTGCTCACTGGGGCGACCATGCACATCCATGCGCGAGCCAAAACCCCACAGTTCCACCAGTGGACCGACGGTGACATCGAACGCGCCGTCGGTCTGCCTGGAGATCTCCTGGGCGGCCGCCACAACGGTAGCTGTATCCCCGGATACCGGCACCCAGTCTGTACTGGAACCGTAATTAAAACGACTGAGTTCCGATTCCGGTCTGTAGGTTGACATGAGCGCCTCAACCCGTTCAATTTCGGCCGCCAAAAGGGCGGCGAGCTCATCCTTTTCCATCTGCGCGGGCGGGTGCGGTATACGCACCATATAGGTAGTACCCATGGCTTGACCCTGGATTGTCCAGTCTTCTGGTGCCTGGGAGCAGCTTGCAAGGGCGAACGCTACACTCAGCCAGGCGATGGCTTGAACGCTATGCGCCCACTTCTTACTTGGCATACCGGTCCTGCAGAATCTTGCGGAAAAATTCATGGTGTTGTTCTACCGTCTGTTTCACGTTGAAATGCTCATCTATTCGGGTCCTGGCCGCACGTCCCATGCTCTCACGCCGGGCAGGGTGTCTGTACAAGTCCTCCACCGCCCCGGCTATCGCCTGCGCGTCTCCAGGCTGGACCACGATACCGGATTCCCCGTCTACCAGAAGTTCGGCGCTGCCACCGGTGTCTGACACCACTGGGGGCACACCGTAAACCATGGCTTCGATTACTGTCTTTGGCAGGCCTTCGCGTTTTAGTGAGGCCAGTACGGAAACCTGGCAGGCCGCCACGATCGACGGGGCATCCCTGCGGTGACCGGCCAGGATAATGCGGTCCCTGGCCGGGTTGCCCGCCACCAGCTGTCGAATTTCCGGGTCGTCCATGCCGCTGCCCACCAGTAGCCACCAGGCGGGAATGTCGGACGGCAGCAATCCGGCGGCCCTGAGGAAAATCGGGACGCCCTTGCGCGGTCGGTTATTTGCCACACAAACCACCACGAAGGCGTCCTTCGGGATACCGAAATCACCCAGATCTGACGG
Source organism: Gammaproteobacteria bacterium (assembly GCA_026193125.1). Classification (GTDB taxonomy): domain Bacteria; phylum Pseudomonadota; class Gammaproteobacteria; order Steroidobacterales; family BM003; genus CAKZML01. Next base: position 8,803 of record JAPHSC010000051.1, on the reverse strand, counting down.
CGTGTCTCTATACCAGGCCAGGTCGTGCCCCTTGTAGATGGCGACCACGTTCCGGGGCCGGCGCACCTGCGTGCGCAGATCATCTCGAGTGGCCCGGGACACGCAAATAATGTAATCCACGCGAGGGTGTAAATGGGTCAGGTAGGCAGCGGGATCCCAGCGCGAAATGTTGCCGGTCTGGCCACGGTAGGTGACCAGCTTCACCGGTAGACCGATGGCGGCAAAGGCGGTGTTTGCGATGGCCATATTGTTAAAGGCGTAGACAATATCGATAGACCGATCCTTCAAGTAGCTGCGGATGAAGCGTATCGACTTGAGGCTGAACTTGGCTTTGGGTACATGATTGATGACCGTGACTCCGGCCTGCCGCATAGGCCCGGCGTAGACCGAGTTCTCCTCGGTCATCACGCTGACATCCAATCCGGCGCGCGCCAGCCCAATGAAAATTTCCGCCTCCGGCCGCACGCTGTTAAGCGTATCGCCATGGCTGGAAATACAAAGAAGTCGAATCGGCTTTGGGGCCTGCATGTGCCTAAACCTGTTCAGGCCGCTGCCATAGCAGGTTCAGCTGGTGATCGTCGCGAAGCAGGAATTCCCTTGTGATCGGGGCCTTTCTACCGTCATCCACCTGAGTGCACTGGAATCCAAGGCCATACATCAGGTCAAGCAGTTCCTCCGGCGCCAGTTCTGCTTCGCGCATGAATTTTGGCGAATATTCAAACAGAACATTCGGACATCGCTTGAGGACTTCCAGTCCGCCGCGCAGCGCCACCAACTCGTATCCCTCGATGTCAATCTTGATAAATCTGGGCGTCCGCTGTCCGAGTCCCTGTTCAGACCAGAATGCATCAAGTGTGACGGTGCGTATGCGAATGCGTTCACCGGTATTGATGGGGAGAAGTGAATGCCGGCCCGTATTGGCCCCGCCATACACGAACAGGTCCTGCTCGCCAGGGTGATCGGACACCGCGCACGGAATAACCTTTACCGAGGTGGCTGAATTGCGCTCCAGGTTCTCGTTTAACAGGGCCAGGTTGTCCGGGTGGGGTTCAAAGGCATAAATGCCCACGCCTTCCGGCGCCATGGTGTTCAGGATCAAGGAGTACCAGCCAATATTCGCGCCTATGTCCAGCACCACGTCACCAGTCTGTAGCGTCAGCTCATCCTGGAGGAACCGGGTCATGACCGGATCATGGGCGCCATATTTGTATATGTGGCGCCCAATCACATCGTTCACCTTGACCTTGAGACTCAGAGCAAAATCGGGAGCATTGGCATACACGGTTTCTGAGTGCAGCAAGTGCCTGTGCACGACAAATTTTAATGACTGAAGCCAGGCTGCGCTCATAGGGGTATTCCTTTGTCACGGGTCTTGAATCGCCCGCCAAGACTGGCGGACGCCAGCTGCTCGATCGGACCGTCGGATTATAACAAGCTGTGCAAGGCGGGTCTGCCGTCTTCTGGTCCGGTGGCGCTGATGGCCTGCGTTTAGACACGCTGAACGAAGGCATCTAGGCCCGGTTCATGGCCCTGCGGACGATTGCCCTGGCGAAGCGTTCGGGCGCAGCGGGATCCATACGCAAGTATAGGGATGGTTCCACAAGCTCAAGTTCCATAACTTCAAAATCTCCATCGGGATTTCGAATCATATCGGCCCTGCCATAGAGGGGTCGCGCACTCAGGGCAGCGATGGCCTCGGCGGCCCTTTTTGCCAGCAGGCTCTCCGGTTCCACCAGCGAGATGTCGGCACCGTGCTCTTCCTGGGATCGAAAGTCCCCCTCCTTGGGTTTCTTGCGGATGGTGTGGCTGAGCGCGCCATCGATGAACATCAGCGAGTATTCGCCCTCGCTTTGTATGGCCGGGCGAAAGGGTTGGACCATGGCCTGGCGATACTCGAACACCGGCTGTATTCCCGGCCATATCTGCGCCATTTTCTCCGCCTCGAGCACGTGAGCGTGTTCAGCATTGGCGCCCACCGAAGGCTTGATGACCAGGGTGTCGGTGGCGAATTCCAGAAACAGCGCTCGAATGTCCCTTGGCCGTGGCTGGTCCAGCCAGCGTGTGGGTACGATGCTGACGCCACTCTCGGAAAGACTCGCCAGATAGGATTTGTGCAGATTCCAGCGCACCAGTTCCAGCGGGTTTTGCAAAGGGGTGCCGGACTTCTCAATCTCCTCCAGCAGCGCCAGGAAGCGAGGCGCATCAGTGGGGTAATCCCAGGGCGAGCGAATGACTACTATGCCAAAACGCCCCCAGTCAGTATCCCGGGCTCGCCAGGAGACTTTCTCCACCTCCCAGTTCAGCTTCTTGAGGGCAGGAATCGCCAGGTCGTCATCACAGACGAATCCATCCATGCTGTCCATGGTGATAAATGCGCAGCGTCGATTCATTACTCGCCCTTGCCGTTAACAGAAAAATCGGGCGTCATCATACCTCACCCCCTGGCCCTTCTGGACCACACTGGCAATCCTGGACCCGGTCAGGACCACTGTAGTCTGAAAGGATCTGGATCGGCAGCGAGGAGGCGCTGCATGATGATGTGTTCGCGTTCATCGATGGCGTGTAGAAAATCTATGGCGCTGCCCATAGCCTTGAATGCGGTGAATCCATTCTCCAGAAAATCATGCAGGGTGCCAAAGCCGGCCATGTGGGCCGGCCCGTGGGCCATGCGTATCAGCCCATAAATCAACGGGTAATGCACCAGTCGGTCGAGATCCCGGCCGGCGGCCAGCAGCAACTGTATTTGCCAGCGCCGGTCTGATGCCCGGTTGCTCGCGCGGTAGGCTTCTGCATAGCTATGTTCATCGACCGGCGTGTCGAGTCCGATCAGCCCCACCATTTGTGCGTCGAGCTCCTGGCTGAGCACTTCCAGTTGCGCTGCCATACGCAGGGTGTGCAGGGCAGCCTCGGGCAACATTCTTTGCATTATTGGATAGGCGCGCTGCAACTGCAGGTCCCTGGGCGCAAAGTCGCCTTCGCCATACAGCTGGGTCAGGAAGAACTCAACTCCGCGACGATAGCGCTCCCTGTCCCTGAGATCACTGTAGGTGCGATCCAGTCTGCGGGTTTGCCAGCGCTTTAGTTCTTCCAGCTTTGTTTGTTCGGGCGTGCCCACGCCAAACTGTCCGCGCAGAACCCTGTTGCGCTCCAATAACTCGTACAGAGATGCAATTCGTAGATTGAAGCTGCTCATTCCTGCGCTCGGTTTCCTCGCTCGGGCAAGACGTTAGCACCGGTGTGGGTGATCTGCCTATCCTTGATTAGCGAAGCAAGCTTTCGGCGGGCTCACTTATCCTTCGTTCAGTAAGTGCTTGTCAGCCCGGTGATGACATGTTTACCCTGTGCTCTGGTTCCTTCAGCGCCAAGGCTATACCGGGAGAATGTCAAATGGATGATCTTGAACAGCAATTCAAAGAGGCAGCCGCCAATAGCAAGAAGCTTGATGAAAGACCGGATGATGAAACCTTGCTGAAAATCTACGCGCTATACAAGCAGGCCAGTGATGGCGATGTTTCCGGAGAACGTCCCGGATTCTTCGATTTCGTTGGAGCCGCCAAATATGATGCCTGGGCAGGGCTACGCGGAAAGGACCGTGTCGAGGCCATGCGGGAGTATATCGACCTCATCGGGCGCCTGCGAGGCCAGGCGGGTTAGCCTAGGCTGGCGTGCTGCCGGATGATTTTGCCTTGGCAGGTGTTGTCCCTTTGGGTTTTTTTGCCGAGGCCGCCTCAAGTGCGCTGATGCGCTTTTTCAGTGCCTCGATTTCCTTCGCCATGCCGGCCGCGTCACTTGCGGAGGGCACCCCAAGTTGCAGCAAGGCTTTGCCCACGCGGTCGCGGAAAATGTTTTCCAGGTTGTCCCAATCTACGCTGGCCTGTTTGCGCACCTTGTCACTACCAGAGGCCAGACCCACGCGCGCCTTTTCCAGACCCCCCAGGACTGCCTGAGCGCTCGTTTTCTCGCCTTTTTGTACTCGGGAGCCTTCAGCGATGAGTGCTTCCAGCAATTTTGGCCCCTCGGTCTGGGCTTTTGCCAGGGCACCCAGCCCGGCCAGCCATAATTGCGATAGGGAGTCCGGTATGCCGAGTCCGGGAGCGGCGGCAGGAGACTCCGGGTCCTGGTTTTTTTTATTTAGCCCGGACAACTTGCCTTTCTTTTTCACTGCCATGATGATTTCCTTGTCAGCTGCCAGGTGGTAATGATTTCTGGTGCAGGGAATGAATCCTGTAGGATAGTTTTGAACGCCGCTTGGCAGGCGTTCGAGCCGAGCCTGGATTGCCAGGCGCCGATCGCTGTGTCTTACCGATAAATCCTAGCGAAACTGAATAATACAGGAGCAGCAGATGTCGAGCCATGACTGGAACGAGTTTCCCTTCGCCGATTCGGCCTTTGAATACTCGGGCGCAGGCCTGATGCGTGGATGGTCGCGCTTGCACCAGGGTGACTGCGAGCCCTTTCCTGACGCCGCCCGAATCAAGACGCTGCTCAAGGCGAGCCCGCAGTTGGTGGGAGGTCTTCCGCAGGAGCTCTCGAATAACCCCAAGGCACTGGCCGAGGCGCTACAGTCTGCCTGGCGTCACTATCATGCCGGCCAGTTCCAGAAAGCCTATGAAGAAGGCGTCGCGCTGGGTGCGCTGGGTGCCGTGGTGGCCGCCAAGGCTGCCGGTATCTACGCCAATTATCTCGAGGACGATGAAGAGTTTGCGAAAACTCTGTTTCTGGATGCGGCCGAAAGAGCGGAAGAGGCTTCCGGGATTATGCCGCGGGAGGCCAATACACATTACCAGCGTGCCTATAACCTGGGTCGATACAGCCAGTCCATTTCCATTGCCAAGGCTCTGGCCCAGGGCCTGGCCGGCAAAGTCAAGGATAGCCTCGAAACTGTGCTGAGCCTGTCGCCCGACCACGCCGAGGCCAACACTGCCCTGGCCATGTTTCACTGTGAGGTGATCTCTAGCGTTGGTAGCGTGGTCGGTGGGCTCACCTACGGCGCCAAGCGCGATGCCGCTATTCGCCTGTTCGACAAATCGTTGGCGCTGCATCCGGAATCGGCGATCGCCCGCATGGAATACGGCAACGGCTTGCTGCTCCTTTTTGGGGACAAGCGTGAGGATGAGGTGGTGGAATTGTATGAAAGCGCGGCTGCCGCCGAGCCCGCGGACGCCATGGAAAAATTGGATATCGAGCAGGCGAAGGCGGAGCTGGAGTAGGGAACTCCTGATGCACTCATGAGCTCGTGTCCTGCGCAAAAGATCCAGCTTCTATGTTGCCAATCTTCGCCATAGCTGGCTATTCCCTGCGACCGGCGTCTGGAATCTGAATCTTCTCGCCCGGTAGTCCACATCGCCCGGAATCAATCAGAGACTTCCTGGTATTTCCTCTTTATTTATCCGGCTCGGGCGCATTTACATCCCCTTCCGGTTGCCAGGGTTCGATCAGGGCCAGCACCAGCAATTTTTCAAATTCCTTGCGGAAAGCGCCGGTCAATACCCAGGGATCATCAATCAGCTGGCTGTCTGAAATCACGCCGAAGTGCACACGTCCATTGTAGCTGAGAATGCTGATCCCGACCCCGATCTGGCCCGTCTGGGGCACCCAAAACATCTGATCCGAGATCTTGTTTCCAGCCATGTAGAGGGGCTCGCGCGGCCCCGGTACATTGCTCATGACGGTTGAGGCCTTGGCACTTAGCAGATCCAGGGCAGCGCCTTGCACCGCCGCAGGCGCGAATCCCAGTGCCGCCAACAGCCCCAACGCCACCAGCGGCTGATAAGAGTCCTTCAATTCATTCATATGCTGGCGCACGGCGAAAATGCGTTCCAGCGGATTGGCAATACCAACCGGAAGCCCGAGAAAGACCAGTCCAAAATAGTTACCCAGTTCAAGCGCTTTTTCGGGCTCACGCATGTTTACCGGCACCGAGGCGCGAATAACCAGCCCCTCCATGTCCTGCCCCTGCTCTCTGAGCAAGTGTCCAATGGCGCCTGCGGCGCAGGACAGCAACACATCGTTGACGGTGCAACCCAGCGCCTTGCCCAGTGCCTTTACCTCGCCCATGGGCAGGGGATCCGCCCAGGCCACCTGCTTGCGCCCCCCCAGTGGGTTTTTCAGGCAAGTCACCGGGTCATCGCTCATCAGTGCCACCTTGGCTAACTCGGCCGCGATACCCAGGCCGCGCATGGCCCAGTTACCGGCCCGGGAGCCGGCCTCGGCAGGATCCATCGCCAGTTCCAGACCACCGGTCCAGAGCTTTTGCGTTGCTCGCATGGAGATGCGTACCAAATCCCGAGCCGGTTCGTACAAACGACCAACCCCGGTCTGGGACTGTCTTGACGATTTTCGGGCTTTGCCCCGTGGGAGCTTCAGTGCCTCGGTAGCGACTTTGTCAGTCATTGAGAGCATGACCCGGATCATCGCTATGCCGTCGGCATAAGCATGGTGAATGCGGTCAATCAGCGCGGTTCGCTCATCGCCGATATCTACCAGGTGAAACTCCCATAGCGGCTTGTTGGCGGGTAGGGGAGTGCTGGCAAGGTCGCTGACCAGCTCTGCCAGCTGCCGTTTACCGCCAGGCTCGGGCAACGCCAGTTCGTGGATATGCCGGTCCAGGTCAAAAAAGGCATCTTCCTCCCAATAGGCGCCAGCCAGATCGGTCCGCGGGATCATGCTGAAACGGGGAAAGCGCAGGAAACGCTCGGCCAGGATGGCACGCAGATCCTGTCGGCTCAGGCGGCTCTCAAAGATCATGATGCCGGTTATCATCATGAGGTTCTCTGGCAGGTCCATACGTAACCAGGCGGTGTCAATGCTGGACATGCGTTGGCGGGCAGCAGGCATTCTCGGCTCCAGGAAGTCGACTGAATGCATCCAGTATAGGAGCTTCCGCCCTGCAGAGTGTATCGGCAATTGCAGCAGGGCCGGTTCAGACATTCCTCATCCGGCCGGGAGCCATGCTAATCTTGGTTTTTTGTTGGCCGGAGAGACCGGGCTCTGGCTCCGGTGACCTTGGGAGTGACTCAATGAATTATTTTGTAACAGGCGCCACGGGATTTATCGGTAAATACCTGGTGGCCAATCTTCTGAAGCGCGAGGGGACCGTCTACGTGCTGGTGCGCAAGGAATCAGTGGGCAAACTCAAGGATTTGAAAGCATTCTGGGGGCCCGAATCCAAGCGCGTGGTGCCGATTCGCGGGGACTTGGGCAAGCCCAAGCTGGGAGTTTCGCAGGCAAATCTTAAAAAGCTGGATGGTGGGGCGCTGCACATGTTCCACCTCGCGGCAATCTACGATCTGTCAGCCAGTGCCGAATCCCAGGACCTGGCTAATATATTGGGGACGGATCATGCGCTGGATTTCGCCGAACAAGTGGGAGTGCGGTGTTTTCATCACTGTAGTTCTATCGCGGCTGCCGGCCTGTATAAAGGAACCTTCCGCGAAGACATGTTCGAGGAGGCCGAAGGCCTGGAACATCCCTATTTCCGCACCAAGCATGAGTCAGAGGGCCTGGTGCGGGCGCGCAAGAAACTGGCCTGGCGTATTTACCGTCCGGGCCTGGTGATTGGGCACTCCAAAACCGGCCAGATGGACAAGACAGACGGACCTTATTACTTCTTCAAGTTGCTGCAGAAAATGCGCAATAACCTGCCGCGCTGGATGCCGACGATTGGTATTGAAGGCGGCCGTTTGAACCTGGTGCCGGTGGACTACGTGGCTGAGGCCATGGACTACATTGCCCACAAGCGCGGACTGGACGGCAAGTGTTTTCACCTGGTCGAGCCCGAGCCCATGCGCGCCGGTGAAGTGCTGAATCTGTTTGCCAGGGCTGGGCATGCGCCGGAAATGACTATGCGTATTGATTTGCGCATGTTCTCGTTTATTCCTCCCGCCGTGCGCCAGGGACTGATGATGGTGGCGCCTGTACGCCGAATAACCAACCAGGTACTGAAGGACCTGCATATACCTGCGGGTGTACTGAAGTTCCTGAATTATCCCACGCGCTTCGACAGCCGAAACACCGAGGCTGCATTACGCGGTACCGATATCAAGGTGCCGGACCTGAGGGACTACGCCTGGCGTCTTTGGGATTACTGGGAGCGTCACCTGGATCCCGACCTGTTTATAGATCACTCGCTGCGTGGTGCGGTTGAGGGTAAAAATGTGCTGGTTACGGGTGCCTCGTCCGGTATCGGCCACGCCGCAGCCTTGCGTTTGGGGGAGGCGGGTGCGCGGGTGATAATTGTTGCACGCGGCCTGGAGAAATTGCAGGAAACCAAGACCGAAATTGAGGCGGCTGGTGGTGAAGTGCACCTTTACACTTGCGACCTTTCCGATATGGCCGACTGTGATCGACTGGTTGCGCAAGTGCTGGCCGACCACGGTCACGTGGATGTGCTGGTCAATAATGCCGGGCGGTCTATTCGGCGCTCTATCGGCTTGTCATTTGATCGCTTTCATGATTTCGAGCGCACCATGCAGTTGAATTACTTCGGGTCGCTCCGCTTGATCATGGGATTTTTGCCCATGATGCAGGTAAATCATCGCGGCCATGTGATCAACATTTCGTCCATTGGCGTGCTCAGTAATGCACCCCGTTTTTCGGCCTACGTCGCCTCCAAGGCTGCCCTGGATGCCTTTTCACGGTGCGCCGCCTCGGAATTTTGTGACGAGGGTATAGCCTTTACCACGATAAACATGCCCCTCGTGCGGACGCCCATGATCGCGCCCACCAAGATGTATGAGCAAGTGCCCACTATTTCACCGGAAGAAGCGGCAGATATGATTGGTGATGCCATCATTCGTCGCCC
>JAPHSC010000426.1 GCA_026193125.1 Gammaproteobacteria bacterium | reverse complement strand
GGTTCCGGCTTGAGCAATAACCTTGGCTCAGGCGTCATCGTGGATTCGACTGGCTATATATTGACCAATTTTCATGTGATCGACGGAGCCGAGAAAATAACCGTCCAACTGGCGGATGGACGCAGCCTTTCCCCCGAGGTCATTGGCACAGACAGACCCACCGACCTGGCCCTGCTGCGAATTCCTCTGGACGGTCTTCCGGCGATCAGGCTGGGACGCTCCGACACTCTGGAAATTGGCGATGTTGTGCTTGCCATTGGCAACCCGTACGGCCTGGGCCAGACAGTCACCCAGGGCATCGTCAGCGCCACCGGGCGCTGGCAGCTCGGACTGACCTTGATCGGCGACTTTATCCAGACCGATGCCGCGATCAACCTCGGCAATTCGGGCGGCGCGCTGATAAACACGCGGGGTGAACTGGTGGGCATCAATATCGCGACGCTGGAACCTGCCCTGGCACTGGAACAAATTCTGCCAGAGGGCATCGGGTTTGCCATACCGGTAAACCTGGCACGAGGAGTGATGCAGCAACTCAAAGCCCGTGGCCGAGTGATTCGTGGCTGGCTCGGTGTGGATGCTGTAGACCTGGACCCGGCGCGCGCAAAAGCCCTGAAGCTGGAATCGGCCAACGGCATAGAGTTGCGTTACGTGTATGAGGACAGCCCGGCGGCGGCGGCCGGTCTGCAGGCGCAGGACGTACTCACCGAGATTAACGGCCAGCCTATCCTGGTGCGGCAGAGCGCGGTCAACATCGTGGCGGCATTGCAGCCAGGCAGCACCATAGAGCTGGTGGGCATACGCGCGGGCAAGAGCTTCCATGCGAGCACTCAGCTGGTGGAGCGCCCTGAATAGGCCTTGCTAGTCGGAAATCCGTTGAATCGTCGCACCCAGCGCCGAGAGCTTCTCCTCGATACGCTCATAACCCCTGTCGATATGGTAGATACGGTCGACAATGGTATCCCCTTCCGCCACCAGACCGGCCAGGACCAAGCTGGCCGAGGCGCGCAAATCCGTGGCCATGACGGGGGCGCCGGTCAGGCGGGGCACCCCGGTTACAATCGCCGTGTTTCCCTCAATCCGAATATCCGCGCCCATGCGCTGCAATTCCTGGGCATGCATAAAACGATTCTCAAAGACTGTTTCGGTTATGGCTCCAACTCCGTTGGCCACGGCATTGAGGGCCGTAAACTGGGCCTGCATGTCGGTGGGAAAACCGGGATAGGGTGCAGTCCTCAAATCCACCGAGTCGGGCCTGCGACCCCGCATATCCACTTCGACGGTATCCCCATCCACTGTCACCGTGGCGCCAGCCATTCTCAGCTTCGCCAGTATCGCGTCAAGATGCTCGGGGCGAACCTTGCGTACCTTTACCCTGCCCCCGGTTATCGCCGCTGCAAGCAGATAGGTGCCCGCCTCTATCCTGTCCGGCAAGACCGTATACTCGGCACCCTCCAGCTTATCGACTCCCTCAACCACGATGGTATCCGTGCCGGCGCCCGAAATTTGCGCCCCCATGGCTATAAGGAAATTGGCCAGGTCAACCACCTCGGGCTCCCTGGCCGCATTTTCGATGGTGGTTTGCCCGTCGGCCAGGGTGGCAGCCATCAACAGATTCTCGGTACCGGTCACCGTGACCGTATCCAAGACCAACCGGGCGCCGCGCAAACGCCTTGCCCTGGCACGAATATAGCCATTGTCGATCTGTATTTCCGCGCCCATTTCACGCAGACCCGCGACGTGCAAATCCACCGGCCGCGCTCCGATAGCACAACCCCCGGGCAGCGATACGTCGGCCCGACCATAGCGCGCCAGCAAGGGGCCCAAAACCAGTATGGAGGCACGCATGGTCTTGACCAGTTCATAGGGCGCCTCCAGCTTGTCCACACCGGAGGCATCCACTTCAATACCCATCTGGTCATGCACCGTGACCTCGACACCCATACGGCTTAACAGCTCAATGGTGGTGGTCACGTCCCGCAGGTGTGGAATATTGCGTAACAGGACCGGCGTTTCGGCCAGCAAGCAACCTGCCAGGATAGGCAGGGCGGCGTTTTTCGCGCCGGAGATGAGGACTTCGCCGTCCAATCGCCGTCCACCGGTTATTTTCAGTTTATTCACGTAAATCCTACCCGTTGCTGGATCCGCGGGCGGCCCACTCCTGCGGAGTCATCGCCTGGATCGACATGGCATGAATTTCTCGCCCCATCAATGCCCCCAGTGTCGCGTAGATCATCTGGTGCCGGCGTATTCTGGCCTGGCCCTGGAACTCCTCACTGATCACCAGCGCATCGAAATGGGTGCCATCGTCACTGCGCACTCTTACACTGGCGCATTCCAGCCCCCCACTGATCAAGTTCTCAATTTCTTCGCACTGCATCTTGCTCTCCATAGTCCCGCGGACCAATAATCCGCCCGGGTGCCCGTCGGGAGCAGGATTGTAACGAAAATACGCGGACATCGTTGGCCCTGTTGGCAAAATCACTCTCACAACAGTTTCACTCTACCGTGTATGATTGGAGCGAGCCGCCAAAACCCGCGACAACAATGCCTATTATAAGAACCGATGATACGTAGACTCAGAGCCAAACCAACCCCATTCCCGCATCACCATCACTGGCGCTGCCCGGTAAACAATTCAGGGAAGGTGCCGGCATGTTGATATTCTCCGCAGCCATGCTCGCGGGCTTCCTGCTGCTGGTCTGGGGCGCTGACCGTTTCGTGCTTGGCGCCGGTGCGGCGGCACGCAATATGGGCATTTCACCGCTGATGATCGGCCTCACCATCGTCGCTTTCGCGACCTCGCTTCCCGAGATTCTGGTGTCCATCACAGCTTCTATCCATGACGCTCCCGGATTGGCGATAGGCAACGCCGTTGGTTCCAACATAGCCAATATCGCCCTCGTGCTGGGCGTTACCGCCATTATCTGCCCGATCAGGCTGGAATCTGAAACCACGCGCAGAGAAATACCGGCCTTGCTGGCGGTTACCCTGTTGCTGGTCATGCTGGCTATGGATGGCTATATAGGCCCCGTAGACGGCTACGTACTCATGGGTAGCCTGGGCCTGTTGATGTACTGGATCGCCAAGATCGGGTTCCGCTCGGCAGCAACCGATCCAATTCGCAAGGAGTTCGACGAGGAAATCCCCTCGGACGTAAAAATGGGCGCAGCGGCTGGCTGGCTGATCCTGGGACTGGCCGTGCTCTTGCTGGGTGCCAATTTGCTTGTGTGGGGAGCCGAGGAAATCGCCAGGGCCATAGGAATCAGCGACGTTATTATAGGACTCACCATCGTTGCAGTAGGGACCAGTCTCCCCGAACTGGCAGTCACGGTGGTAAGCGCCCTGAAAAACGAACATGGCCTGGCCATCGGCAATGTCATCGGCTCAAACATGTTCAACACCCTGGCGGTAATTGGTCCGGCGGCCGCGATTCACCCGATAGTCATGGGCAACAAGATGCTGACCTTGCATTTGCCTGTCATGATAGGGCTGACCCTGGTGCTGTTCGCCATGACCTACGATTTCGGCGGGCGAGGCAAGCTCCATCGCAGTGAAGGCATGGCCCTGGTGGCAGCATTCGTCGCCTACCACTACTATACGATTACCTTCACGCTGTAGCGCCGGGGCGAGATACAGCGCACAGCATCGCCGCACAACGCCGGATTTACAGCATGCCCATAAAAGATCAAGACCGCATTAAGACACTGGCGCGCAAGGTCCTGCAGACCGAGGCTGGCGCGGTGACAGCGCTGATGGAACGTGTAGATGAGGAGTTTGTCCGGGCCTGCGAGATTTGCCTCGAGTGCCAGGGCCGGATCGTGGTAATCGGCATGGGCAAATCCGGTCACATAGGCAGCAAGATTGCCGCCACCCTTGCCAGCACCGGCAGCCCGGCTTTTTTTGTGCACCCGGGTGAAGCAAGTCATGGTGACCTGGGAATGATTACCGGTCCGGACGTGGTCTTGGCCATTTCCAATTCCGGTGAAACCAGAGAACTGATCACCATCCTGCCCATGATAAAACGCCTGGGTGTGAAGCTGATAAGCATGACAGGAAGCCCGAACTCCACGCTGGCCAAGGTTGCGGACGTCAATCTGGACGTAAGCGTGACAGAGGAAGCCTGCCCGCTGAACCTGGCGCCTACGGCCAGTACGACCGCCACACTGGCATTTGGGGATGCCCTGGCCGTGGCCTTGCTTGAGGCACGTGGATTTACGGAAGAGGACTTTGCGCGCTCCCACCCCAGCGGCAGTCTTGGCCGTCGCCTGCTATTGCGTGTGGGTGATCTCATGCATACCGGCGAGGGAATTCCGCGCATCCAGGCTGACGGGCCGCTGAGTGAGGGCCTGCTGGAGATGACACGCAAGGGTCTGGGTATGACTACCGTCTTTGATGAACGCAATCAGCTGGTCGGCGTATTTACCGACGGTGACCTGCGTCGCGCCATCGATGAATCCCTGGATCTGCTAACCACCCTGATGCGTGACGTCATGACCCCACGGGGTCGCACTATTCAGCCCGATCTGCTTGCAGCCGAGGCTGTGCGCATGATGCAAACCTACAAGATCACGTCGCTGCTGGTGGTGGACGAGAAGGATCAACTGGTTGGGGTGCTGCACATCCACGACCTGCTGCGCGCCGGCGTGATGTGAGGGCTACCGGTTTTTGGGCCACGCCCTGCGAGAGCACGGTGGGCCGGACTGGCGCTACAATAGACCTGCTCCGTGCCCGGCACGGGATGACCCCGGACAAGCACGAGGAAATACGGCATGTCGCAAATCAGTGATCCATCCTCCATCACGCTGGTGGTGTTCGACGTGGACGGCGTATTCACGGACGGACGCTTCCTGCTGGGGCCGCAAGGAGAGGAATACAAAACCTTCCACACACGGGATGGTCACGGTGTAAAAAGCGTGCTGGCTTCCGGACGACAGGTCGCGATAATTTCAGGTCGAAAGGCGCAGGCAGTTGATCATCGTATGGCGGAACTTGGCGTGGAGCATGTTTTCCAGGGCTGTACGGACAAGCAAGCGGTATTGACGGCACTGCTTGACCGGCTGGCAATCTCTCCGCAGAACGTCGCCTTTATGGGTGACGACCTGCCTGACCTGGAAGTCATGCGCAGTGTGGGTCTGCCAGTGACCGTAGCGGATGGCGCCCCGGAAATCCGTGCAATGGCGAGGATAGTAACCAAGGCACCCGGCGGGCATGGCGCAGTCAGGGAATTTTGCGACATGCTCATCGGCAATGCGGAACCCTAGACATGCGGAACCTGTTCAATTTCCTGGTTCTTTCCATCGCGGTGGCCGCGAGCTGGTGGCTGGCCAGCAGTCTGTCCAAGGATGATGTCGTCGGCAAAATGGGCCGGGGCGAGCCAAAACGCGGATTTTACCTGCGTGGCGCGGTCATTTACGGAACCAGCGAGGATGGCTCACCACGATATACCTTGAAAGCCGACCGCGTTGACCAGAATATTGCGGAAGATCGCTTTGATGCAACCACCATTCAACTGAAATTAAACGACCCGGAGGGACCGCCCTGGCTGATTCAAGCCGACCAGGGAATGATACCGTCGGACCAGGCCTTTATTCAGCTAAACGGGAGAGTCAGGGCGCGCCGGGACCAACCGGATCCTACTTTCAGCCTGGAATCGGAGAGTATGCGTTTGCTGAATGAAGAAAGGGTGGCCCAGACCAGTGATGCGGTAATTATTCGTTACGGCCAACAACAACTCACAGCGGTCGGTATGCGGGCGTATTTCAATGAAGACAGGGTCGAACTACAATCGATGGTACATGGCGATTTCATTCCCTAGGCTAATTTCAAAGGCAACCGTGCTGATGGTGATTCTGAGCATCACACCAGCGTGGGCTGTGCTGACCGGGTCCCGGCTTCCAATTTCTCTGGATGCCGATTCCTCAGACATTGATCGGCGCAATGATCGATTGGTGTTTCGTGGCGTGAGCATTTCCCAGGGCGACCTGGGGATAGAAGCGGATGAAGCGGTAGCCTCAACCCTGGATTTCGCCAACAGCGAATGGATATTCACCGGCAAGGTCAAGATTCGCATGAGTACGGCCAGCATAGAGGCCGACGAAGCGACCATGCAATTTAGCGGCTATCGCCTTTTGTCAGCGGTAATACGAGGGCAGCCGGCCGAGTTTCGCCAGGTGGAGGCGGACCAGAGTGTGACCGAGGGCCACGGTCGCCTGCTGGAATACACGGCAGACCCCGCCGTCGTGCGCCTTTCGAACAATGCCTGGCTGAGTGAATCGGGCAAGGAAATAAGCGGCAACGTCTTGAGCTACAGCCTGACCGAAGAACGCGTCATCGCCAGTTCCAGCACGGAAACCGGGGAGCGTGTGCGTATCCTGATAACACCAGAGGGAATGAAGGAGCTTTCTGACATGGACCCGGGTACTGAACAAGACCCGGCACCCAAGCCTGTAGATGCCACCGATGAACAAGACAAGCCGGACGGACAAAAATCCCCGGACACCCCTGAACAACCATGAGTACCTTGTCCGTCAACGATATCGCCAAGCGTTTCGGCGCACGCCAGGTGGTCAAGAGTATGTCGCTGGAGCTGCGCAGTGGCGAGGTCGTGGGTCTGCTGGGCCCAAACGGAGCAGGCAAAACGACCGCTTTTTATATGATAGTCGGACTGATCCCCTGTGATCGGGGAAGCATTCTCCTGGATGACGCGGACCTGACCAACCTGCCCATGCACAGGCGGGCCAGGCTGGGACTGGGGTACCTGCCACAAGAAGCGTCGGTATTTCGCAACCTCAGCGTGGCCGACAACATCATGGCCATACTCGAAACTCGCAAGAGTCTGGACCAGGCGGAAAGGGAGCGACGACAGGAAGAACTCATGGAGGAGTTACATATCGGCCACCTGCGTAACAGCCCTGGAATGGCCCTGTCCGGAGGCGAGCGCCGCCGGGTGGAAATTGCCCGCGCCCTGGCGGCTGATCCGCGTTTCGTCTTGCTGGACGAACCTTTCGCGGGCGTGGACCCAATATCGGTGATCGATATCCAGCGCATTATTCACCATCTGACCCAGCGAAAAATCGGGGTGCTGATCACCGACCACAATGTACGCGAGACACTTGGCATATGTGGACACGCCTACATTCTCAGCGAAGGCGCCGTCATTGCCGAAGGCAAGCCCGAAGAAATCGTTGCCAATCGAAATGTGCGTGAAGTATACCTGGGAGAGGATTTCCGACTGTAGACCCCGGGACATTAACTGCCCGGAGCTGCAGAAAATGTAGGCGCAAGAGTAAACACCAAGGGTATGACCATTAGAACCAGCCAAATTCGTAGGAACTGTTCTTGCTGAAGCCCAGCCTGCAACTCAAACTCGGTCAACAACTGACCATGACACCCCAGTTGCAGCAGGCCATACGCCTGCTGCAGCTCCCGGTGATGGACCTGCAGTCCCATATCCAGGAGGCACTGGAAACCAACGTCATGCTTGACGTTGAAGAGCCGGCGGGCGAAACCACGATCGAAGATACGCCGGACGCCGTGCAGGTAGATGAAATTCCGGCGCCAGAGCAAGAGTTCAACGAAGTTGAAGCCAACTGGAGTGACCGCAACATCACCGCTGGTGTGGACTCGGGTTACAACCCCGGTGAACCCAGGCCCGAGCGAGACCTGGAGGACCAGAGCGGAGACAGCCTCAGGGAGCACCTCTCGTGGCAGCTGGAAATGGAACGTCTGGACCCGCACAAACACATGATGGGCCAGGCGATAATCGACGCAATAAACGATGACGGTTACCTGGTCGACAACCTTGAGGAAATACGCGAAACGCTGTTGCCGGATCTTGATGCCGGGCTGGACCAGCTGGAAGCCGTACTGATGCTGGTGCAAAAATTCGACCCCAGTGGTGTCGCTGCCCGCAACCTGAGCGAGAGCATAAAACTGCAACTGCGGCAGCTTGCTCCGGATACGCCCGGTCTCGAGCTGGCCAAAACCATCGCAAAAGAACACCTCGAGCTTGTTGCGCAGCAGCAATTTGCCGCGCTGCGACGCAAGCTGCATTGCGCAGATGAAGATCTGGAGCATGCGATCCTGTTGGTCCGTGCCTGCCACCCCCGGCCCGGATCTACTATCGGTTCAGGCAGGACGGAATACGTCATTCCCGATGTCTATGTACGAAAAATTGACAACCAATGGGTAGTCGAGGTCAACTCAAGCATAGCCCCGCGACTATGCGTAAATGCTACTTACGCTGGCGCCATAGGACGCGGCACCGATCACACAGTGCTGAGGACTCAATTGCAAGAAGCCCGCTGGCTGGTACGCAGCCTTGAAATCAGGGATGAAACCCTGGTCAAGGTGGCTCGTTGCATTGTACAAAGACAACAAGAATTTCTTGATCATGGGGACGTAGCCATGCGCCCCCTGGTGTTGCGCGATGTAGCCGAAGAGGTTGGGATGCATGAGTCAACCATTTCCCGTGTCAGCGCCAACAAATATATGCACACCCCTCGGGGCATTTTCGAATTTCGCTTTTTCTTCTCCAGTCATGTTTCAGGGGATGACGGCAGTGAGCACTCCGCCGTCGAGGTACGTGCTCGCATCAAGCAAATGATTGGGCAAGAAAATCCTAAAAAACCTTTAAGCGACAACAAGATCGCCAAGGCTCTCTCCGACGATGGCATCCAGGCTGCGCGGCGCACTGTCGCCAAGTACCGGGAGGCCATGTCAATCCCGCCATCAAGCGAACGCAGGCGGCTGGCAGACTGCTAGCTCTCACTGTAAAGGAGAAAATTATGCAATTGAACGTTTCTGGGCACCACATCGCAGTTACCCCGCCACTGCGTCAATATGTATCCGAGAAGCTTGAACGAATTCAGAGACACTGCGATTACGTGGTAAACGCAAACTGCATATTAACGGTGGAAAAACTCCAACATAAAGCCGAGGCCACGTTGAATATGCGCGGCGTCAGGATTTACGCCGATGCAATCGAGCAGGACATGTATGCAGCCATTGATGGCCTGGTTGACAAGCTGGATAGGCAAGTCCGTAAACGTAGGGGAAAGACCATTGATCACCACGCACGGGATGTGGATAAATCGGTCTACGAGTAGTATTTTCAGCTCACTCCTGGTGCGAGGGAGCGTGTAACAAAACAAGGGGGCCGGGCCCCCTTGTTTTTCAGGTAAGCAGCAAATATTCCAATGGAAATCAAACTATCCAACCTGATTAGCGAAGGTCGTACGATGGCGCGGGTCAAGGCGCGCAGCAAGAAACACGCCCTGGAAATTCTGTCGGAGATGCTGGCCGAAGCCTTGCCCCCGGACCCCGAGACCGGCGACCGGCTTTCCCTCACCAATGCCGTGATGGAGGCGCTGGTGCAGAGAGAAAAACTGGGCGGCACCGGCCTTGGCGGCGGAATCGCCCTGCCGCATGGCGCCTTGACACTGGCCCCGCAAATGGTGGGGGCGGTCATTACCCTGCAACAGCCGGTTGACTACGAGACTCCGGATGGCGAACCGGTGGACCTGATCATTGCATTGATTGCGCCGGCTCCCGCAGGGGATGAACACAGGGAGATGCTGGATCTAACCAGTAGAGTTCTCTCCAGCCACACCGGGAAATGCCCCTTGAGGTCTGCCCTCACCAGTAAGGAATTGCATGCAGCCCTGGCGTGCGTGGATGAGGCCCTGGCGGCCGAATCCCGAGTTGCCGAGGCAGGGTGATGTCGCACGGTGATATCAGACTGGTTATCGTCACGGGACTCTCCGGGTCGGGCAAGAGCATCGCACTGGACATGCTTGAGGATCTCGACTTCTATTGCATAGACAACCTGCCTTCAGGGCTGGTGGAGCCTTTCCTGGTACAGGCGGCAGAAGGACGCCTGCAAGCCTATCGCCGCACCGCCATCGCGCTGGATGCACGCAACTTGCCGGAGGACCTGGTCAGGGTTCCGGAAATGATTGGCAAGCTGAGAACCGCGGGTATGCAGGTAGACCTGATCTTTCTTGACGCCGAAGACGACGTGGTTATCAAGCGCTATGCCGAGAGCCGACGACGTCACCCTCTGAGTCGCCAGGGACTGAGCCTGGTCGCGGCCATTGAATTCGAGCGAAAGGTGCTTTCGCCGCTACAAGAGATCGCGGACCTGGTGATAGACAGTAGTCGCACCAATGTGCATCAGCTTCGCAGAATAATCAGCCAAAGGGTTGCCGAGCATGAAGCAGGAACCCTGGCGCTGAATTTCACCTCATTCGGATTCAAACATGGTTTGCCACACGATGCAGATTACGTTTTTGATGTGCGCTTCTTGCCTAATCCATATTGGGAACATGAGTTGCGTGACCTGAATGGGCTGGATTCAGCAATTATTCAATACCTGGAAAGTCACCAGACAGTAAATGACTTCGTAAAGTCCCTTATTGGTTTTCTCGAGCCTTGTCTGCGTGCGCAAAGCCAGCAGAACCGCAGCTTTCTGACCATCGCAGTGGGCTGCACCGGCGGTATGCACCGGTCCGTGTACCTGTGCGAAAAACTGGCCAGTCACTTTTTGGCCAGCTATCCGCAGGTAAGCGTGAGGCACACAGAATTGATGGACCAGGATCGCGCCTCCACCCAGGTGACGTAGACGCACAATTGCTGCAAGGCTACACTGCGCCCCGAGTTTCAATACACTGCGAATGGGCAAAAGAGTAGCAGCATGTCGGTAGTCGAGCCCAAAACAACCCCTTCAACACGCCTGGGAGCGCTTCGCGACGCTCTGGAAGAGGGTTCACTGCGCCCGGTAAAACGCATGATTAATGCGCTGCACCCGGCAGAAGTTGCGTCCCTGCTCGAATCCATGCGGCCGTCTGAACGCCAGGTTCTTTGGGAACTTGTCCCCCCAGATGACGAGGGCGACATACTCCTGGAGCTCAACGATGAGGTGCGAGCCGGCATCATCGCGACCATGGATGACCATGAGATCGTGGCCGCCGCCGATGGCATGGAACTCGACGATCTCGCCGACTTCCTCACTGACCTGCCGGAAACCATTATCCAGCAAGTCATGCTCTCCATGGACCAGCAGCACCAGGACCGTCTGCAGGCAGTGCTCGGCTATCCCGAGGACAGTGCCGGCGGCCTGATGAATCCGGACACCGTGACCGTACGTCCGGACGTCACTATCGAGGTGGTATTGCGTTACCTGCGCGTCAGTGGCGGTGTGCCTGAGAAGACTGACGCCCTGTTTGTGGTCAATCGCCATGATTTGTACCTGGGCACCCTCCCGCTCACCAGCCTGCTGACCGCTGACGTATCGCTGGCAGTATCGGAAGTAATGGATTCCGATCCTGTGGTGTTACTGGCCGATACACCCGCCGCGCAGGTGGCCAAACAATTTTCCGACCGCGACCTTATCTCGGCGGCGGTGGTAGACGAGAAAGGTCAACTCCTGGGTCGCATTACCATTGATGACGTGGTGGACGTTATCCGTGAACAGGGCGAGCATTCGCTAATGAGCATGGC
>JAPHSC010000406.1 GCA_026193125.1 Gammaproteobacteria bacterium | reverse complement strand
CGCAATTCTCGAGTAGTACAATGCCTGGTAGACGCCGCCCGCAACGGCAAGCAAGTGGCTGTGGTGCTGGAGCTAAAAGCGCGCTTTGACGAAAGAGCCAATATTGAGTGGGCCAGGCACCTGGAGGAGGCTGGCATACACGTCTCCTACGGTGTCGTCGGCCTCAAGACACACTGCAAGGTCATCCTGGTTGTACGCAGGGATTACGACGGCTTGCGTCGCTACTGTCATTTTGGCACCGGTAACTACCATGCGGGTACCGCACGCTTATACAGCGACCTGGGTCTGTTGACCTGCGAGCCTCGTTTGGGTGATGACCTCGGGCAGTTGTTTAACTACCTGACGACCGGACAACCAGGCAATCGCCAATACCTGAAATTGTTGATCGCACCCAGCAGCATGAAGACTGCGCTTCTGCAGAAGATTGAGCGCGAGATCGATATTGCCGGCAAGAGCGGGTACGGCTTGATCCAGCTCAAGCTGAATGCCCTGGAAGATGCAGAGATTTGCAAGGCTTTGTACCGGGCTTCCATTGCCGGGGTCAAGGTGGATCTCTTGGTGCGGGACACCTGCCGAATACGTCCCGGAATCCCCGGCTTGTCAGAGAATATTCGGGTAGTCAGTATCGTAGGCAATTTCCTTGAACACTCGCGTATCTATCATTTTGGTGGAGGCAATACGGCCGAGTACTACATAGGATCCGCTGACTGTATGAGGCGCAAATTGGAGAATCGGGTTGAAGTGCTGGTGCCGATACTGGAACCTGGTCACCAGCTTGAGCTGCAAGAGATACTGGACCTGCAATTGCAGGATCAACGAGATGCCTGGGACATGCACAGTGATGGCAGCTACCGCCAAAGGGTTCCGTCAGCGGAGCCCGGTAGCAGGATCGGCTCCCAGCAAACACTGGCAATTCGCGCTGAAGAACGCCGCTTGAAGGCGGAGAAAGAACGCTCCAGAGGGGTTCCATTTGTGCGACGCCTGGGTCGAAGGCTGTTTACCCAGGGATAGGGCGCCCCAGCCCACGCGTGCACCGCAACTGTGACGTCCTTCAATGTTTGTCTTGCGCAGGCCATTTATCCTGCTGACTGGTTTATGTCTCAAGGCGAGTTTTGGTGGGCATTATTTTCCGACTCATGAATTCGGCTGTCAGTCGCTGGGCCCTGCTTGTCGCGCTGCCTTCGTTGGTGCTTGGAGTAGGCTGGTTGTTCGGCCAGTTTGAGATCGCGCTCGCTGTTGCATTTTTCCTGACCTGGATTCTGGCCGGAGATTTCCTGGCCTGGGGCAACTACGCCAAGAAAGAATTGTCTATCGCCCGGACTGCCTGCGACGTTGCGAAAGCGGAGCTTGAAGAGGCCCTGGGCCAGATTCGGGAAAGTGCCAGAAATGATCCCCTGACCGGCGCAGCCAACCAGCGCTTCCTGTATGAAATTCTGCGCCAGGAATGGGGTCGGGCAGAGCGAACCGGCTCACCTTTAGCACTGGTGCTTACGGAATTCGACGGCTACGAATCCTACGTGGACAGATTCGGAGATCATGCCGGCGATGCACTGCTGCGTCAGGCCGCTGAAATCATCGGTAGAGAGATCAAGCGCCCGGGTGACTTGTTGGCCCGCCTGGGTGGCAAGCGTTTTGCCGTGCTGCTTCCGGATACAGATCTGGATGGGGCAAGTCTGATTGCCGAACGCCTGCGCCAGGCCATGGTTCTGCAATGTGTCGGAATGGGGCCCGAGGAGGTCACGCTCAGCGCCGGCGTAGCAGTCCGGATGCCAAGCACGCAGCAGAACGATGGCGAATTGCTTGAGATGGCCAGGGTTTGCCTGGCGGCAGCCAAACGCACTGGCGGAGATCGAAGTCTGACGCAGGACCAGATGAATTAGTCGATACCAGCCTAGTCCGGGTACAGAGCCGTCAGCCCCCCGCTCGTCTCGCCAGAACCCTCCTGCTCCAGAGCCTCGCAAAGCAGCAGCCATAACTGATCACCGCGCCAGCCTGTCGCTGTTTCCCCAGCGGGTCCGAAGATAACCCGGTCCAGATCGTTGATTTCTTGCAGCAGGCCCGGGCGCTTTTTCTCCAGCCTGTCCAGCGCCTGGGCAGGGTTGAGTCCCGGAAAGTCACTTTTCAGATAGCGAAGCAAGCTGTCTCTTGCCGCGCGCGGTTCGCCTGCCTCGCAGGCTGCACGCAGCGCTTTGAGCAGTGCCCTGCGGCTTTCGGCCTTGGGCGTTGCCGGCTTGCGTACCCGGTCAAAGTAGCCGGTCTTGCCTTTCGTCCAGGCAAACAGGGTGATCAGCCAGGCAAGCAGGGCCAGGGCGGTGGTGACTTTCCATATCGGGGCGCCGTCATGCATCGTGAGCGCGGCCGAAGTGTTGTCTGTTTGTGCATTTCCGGGCAGTTCATCGGTCTGTGACGACGGGAGTATGGTTAACACACGCCTGGGCAGTTCGACATATTCGAGACGGTCCTCAGTCGTGTTCCACCAGGGTATTCGCAGCGCGGGAATAACGAGTTCTCCGGCAGCGGACGGAATGTAGGCGGTGCGTTGTTCCCGTGACGCGCTGAGTCCGTCCGGTCCACCCTGGTCGGCGAAAACAGGGCGATCGGGGTAGGCCTTCAAGCCGGCCGGCACCGGCAGGGGTATTTCCGGCAATTGTCCCGAGGTCAGGCCCTGCGCCAGCAGACGTACCGAGCGGGTAAATGGCTCACCCACCCGGTAAGGTCCATCGGTAATGCCTTCGTCAAGCTGCATCCGTTTTGCCGGCAACCAGTGACTGGGTGGATAGGAAGAGGGCAGGGGACGCACCTGTAGCGTCAACGCATCCCCGTCGAGACGGAATTCACTGGGGCGGCGTGACAGCAGCGACCACTGACCACTGGAGGTGTCAAAAATCCTCACCAGGGCCTGTATCTTGTCCAGTTCAAGCGGGCCGCTTTTCTGCGGGAATATTGCGTAGCTGGATTCGATGACCCGCAGGGTTCGGTTGCCCCGTTGCACGGTAAATATCTTCCTGTCTCCGATTTGTTCTATCACCGCCTCGCCGGTCAGCAGCCTCGGCTCGCTCAGGCGTTCGTCTGCAGTCACCACTGCCGAGACCAGCCTGATGGTGTAGATCACCTGCTGTTGCACGTAGGGAGAACGGGGTTGGGCATCTACCTCCAGGTAAATATCCTGTTCACTGCGTGGACCGCTGTCGGCCGCCTGTACCGTGATTTCCAGGGCATTGGTTTGTTGCTTGCCCACCTTGACTGGCGCAATCACAAGCTTGCCGCTATCCCTGGCCATTACGCTAACGTGCCAGGATGTCACACTTTGAATTTGCCGATTGACGATAGTCGTGCGTGTTTCCTGGCTAGTGCCCAGCACGTCCAGCACGCTGGTCAAGGGCGCCAGCTCGGGTTCATCGGTTTCCTGACCGTCAAGTTGTATGGTCAGGGTAAAGGACTCATTCACCCTCACAGGATTCCGGTCCGCCGTCAGGCTTACCGCGGCCTGCAAGGTTCCCCCCAGGGTCAGCAACAGCAGAGCCAGGGCGAACTGGAGCGTTTTAACGTGATTTTGTCCGGTCGCTATCACCAGAATTCCTCATCTTGGCTAGGTGGTTCTTGCGGCCTTTGCTGGTACTGGTAGTAAAACTTGCGGCGCAAAAGACCACCCGGGTCATCCGGTATTCTACGCAACCACTGCTCTGTAGCCTGGGCCGTTTCATCCTTTTGCGCCTGGGTCATGGTATCCAGGGGAGATTGCTCGCCTTCGCCCTGTTCGCCTTGTTCCTGCTGCCGGTCGCTTTGGGCGGATTCGGCCTCATCGGCCTGGGTCGGCTGCTCGCCGGACTGTTGGCTGTCGGAATCCTGGGGCGTCTGGGAATCCTGTGACTGGCCACCGGATTGCCCCGAATCTCCCGGGTCGCCCGACTGTTCTCCGTCTCCCTGGCTTTCCTCGTTCTGCTGGAGTTGCTGTTCAAGCAGTTCCTTGTTGTGACGGGCATCGTCATCGCGCGGATCAAGTTCCAGGGCACGCGTGTAGGCATCAATGGCACCCTGGAAATCACCCGCCCTGGCCAGCGCATTACCGCGGTTGTATTGGCTGGTCGCATCAAGCCTGTCTGCAAGAACTTCTGCCGCCGCCTGAAAATCACCGTTGCGATAATTCGCCACTGCCTTCCAGCCTGGATCTCGAAAAAGACTTGCCGCATTCGAGACATCGCCGTTCTCCAGCAGTCGCGCCGCCCGCTGGTCCGGGGTAAGCCAAAGACTGTTTTCATCGGCCCTGAGCTGGGGTGTCGGGAGCCAAATCATCAATAGGACTACCGCTATAATGCCGCGCCGAAAGCTCAGTATGACCAGGGGCATCAAGATCACCAGCAGCCATGGACCTTCCTCACGCCACAGGTCCGCCTCCAGTTCCTTGCTGTCATCGGCAGCGCTTAGCGCCTGACTTTCCAACCATTGCACAAATTGCGGGATCTCATTGTCAGCAGACTGGCCCCTGACAAGCAAGCCGCCACCATCATTAGCTACCCGCGACAGGTTTCTCAGGTCCAGGGTAGGAATGACAATTTGCCCGTCATGCCGAGTAACGAAACCCTTGCCGGTGGGTATCGGACCCCCTTCGACCGTACCCATGGCCAGCACCGAGGTGCGTATGCCCTTGCGTCGTAATGCCCTGACTACCTTGTCGGTGTCATACTCCGCACTGTCAGTAACCAGCAAAATGTGCGCACTTCCAGGGCCGGTGCCAGCCAACAGCTGCTCCGCCAATTCGAGCGCCTTGATGGTGTGGCTGCCACGGCTGGGCATCAGGTCACTGCTCAGGGCCTTGAGCAAGTTGGCAATAGTGTCGGTGTCATCAGTAAGTGGAGTGACGGCGAATGCCTCACCCGCGTAAGCCAGCAAGCCTGTCTCACCACGTCCTGCGTCGCGGGCAGCCAGGATATCCTGGAGTTCGAACATGGCGCGGCCCAGTCGACTGGGCGATACATCGGTGGCGTCCATGGACAAAGACAGATCCAGGGCAATGATCAGCGCATTAGTGTCTGAAAACACCGGTTGCGGGATTTTCTTCCAGGCCGGTCCGGCCAGGGCGAGAATGGCCAGCAAGGCACTCAGACCCAGCCATGCCAGGCGTAGCGGAGTGTTGCCCGACTGGCCCGGGCGGATTACGTGGGGAATTAACTCCGGATCGCACACTTTTTGCCAGCTGCCCACACGACGTTTCTGCCGTAACAGGAACAGCAGGGCCAGGGCTAGCGGGACCAGCGCCAGCAGCCAAAATGGTCGGAGAAAATGCAACTCAGCCATGGGTGCTCCTGCGCTGTTGATACAGGACAAGCAGGGCAGCCAGGATCAGCGAAATGGACAGCGGCCACATGTACAGGGATTTTGTCGGACGGTAATTGAGTTCCTCTTCGGTCACCGGCTCAAGCCTGTCCAGTTCCGCGTAGATTTTTTCCATCTCCTGCGTATCCCGGGCTCGGAAGTATCGACCACCGGTCAGTTCGGCGATGTTGCGCAAGGCCTTTTCATCAAGATTCCGGGAGGGATTAACCTGGCGCCGACCGAAGCGGCTGTTTACGAGCATGGCGTCTGCGCCGATACCGACGGTGTAAATTTTCAAGCCGGCCTCGGCGGCGATTCGCGTGGCCTGTATCGGATCCACTTCACCTGCGGTATTGGCGCCATCGGTGAGCAGGATCAGTACCCGGTTTTTTTGATCCCGTTCACGCAGGCGCTTGACCGCCAGGCCAATTGCGTCGCCTATGGCCGTGAACTGGCCGGCTAGGCCGATGACCGATTCATCAAGCAAGGTACGCACGGTTTTCCGGTCGAAAGTCAGGGGCGCTTGCAGATAGGCGCGTTCACCAAACAGGATCAAGCCCACTCGATCACCAATCCGGCGTTCAATGAATTCGCCTGCCACCCACTTGGTTGCAGTCAATCGGTCTACCGGCTTTTGGTTAATCAGGAAATCCTGTTCTTGCATACTTCCCGAAAGGTCTACCGCAAGCATCAGGTCTCTGCCGGTTACCGGGAGGGGCACGGGTTCCCCCAATAATTGAGGGCGGGCGGCTGCCAGTACCAGCAAAGCCCAACACAGCAAGGCAAGCCAAAAGCGCCACCAGGAACGCCCCGGCCTGATTGACGGCGACTCGATGGGTTGAAAGTCCTCGGCTACTGGCACGATCAGGGCGGCCCCTTGCTGGCCCGCGGGAACAGGCTTGAGCAGCCTTACCAGGAATGGCAGCGGCAGCGTCGCGAATACCCAGGGCCACAGGAATTCGATCATGGTCTCGGGCTCCGCAGCTTTTGGCCGCTGCAGCGGTCGATCCAGGCTTCGACCAGCGGGACAAGTTCTTCGACCTGACTTGCGGATACAGATCCCCGGTAGGGGCCGTCAGCCAACAACTGTCCCGGGCCCTCGCTGAATTGAGAGGTCTCACCTGTCTTGTTCAGCAGTTCCAGCCAGCGTTCCTGGGTCAATCCGGCAACCTGCTCCCGCGGGTAAAGGCTGATGCAGGCTCGTCGCAGCAGAGCGGAAATCGATTGCAGCAGAGCCAGTGCGTCATGATCTCGCTGGTATTGGCTCATCAACAACCGAAATTCCGGTCGCACCCAATGACCCAGCCTGGCTTTGTGGTACCGACGCAGCAACGCCACGCTCAACACACCCGCAATCAGGAGTAGCAGTATCCCCAGTAGCCACCACCAGCCCGGGGCCAACGGCCACCAACCGACAGGTGTCGGCAAGTGTATGTCGCGCAGCGGAAGGTCAGCCGGATTCATGGGCGGGCTGCGCCTCCGAGGGCACGCTGCATAATTGCCTGGGGATCCTCATCGGTCGAGCAAGTGATAAAACTGCTTTGATTGCGTCTGCACAGGTCCTGCAGACTGGCTCGATGATCCTGGTAGCGCTGAATATGGGCCTGCGCAACCTTGGGGTTAGCACTGTCCATTACCCAGCTTTGCCGGCCGCTGACCATGGGATACTGACCCGGCGGCGGCAGGTGTTCCTCTATGGGATCGTGCACATGGAACAGAAACATAGCGTTATGCCTGGCCAGGTAGGACAGGTGTGCCTGACCGCGCTGGTCCAGGCCGCGGAAATCGCTGAATAACATGAGCAGGCTACCAGGGCGAGCCAGTCTGCGCAGGCGGGCCAGGGCGCCGTTGATAGCAGGAGAATGGCTGGTGGCATCCCTGGGCCACTCCTGGGCATCCTCGAGCTGGCGTAGCAGGTGAAGCGTGGCAGCCCGACCGCGTTCTGGTTTGAGCTCGTGATGCACTGTATCCGAGAACACGATGCCGCCGACCCGGTCGCCATGTATCACGGCACGCCAGGCGGCGAGGCTTGCCAGTTCTGCGGCCAGTACGTGTTTGAACACGCCGCGAGTGGCAAAAAACATACCGGTACGATAATCCACCAGGCAGAATACCGGCCGTTCCCGCTCCTCGCGAAAGACCTTGGTGTGGGGCTTGCCGGTGCGCGCCATTACACGCCAATCCAGGTTTCTCACGTCGTCGCCACTTTGGTAGGGGCGTGATTCGTCGTATTCCATACCCCGGCCTTTGAAGGGTGACAGGTAGCTGTCACCACTTGCTGCCCGAATGGCCTGTGGGTTCCCGGGAAGCGAACGCGCCCCCTTGTGCAAGGCCACCAGGGATCCCAGGGTGACGTAAACCGGGCTCGGCTCTTTCTGCGCTTTTTCCATCATAGTGATTGCCCCAGTTGCTCAGGGGACGGCAACCCGTTCCAGCAGGGCGTTGATCACCTGGTCGGTGGTCACGCCGTCTGCCTCGGCTTCATAATTGAGGATAAGGCGATGACGCAACACGTCGGGCGCCATGATCTGGATGTCCTCGGGAGAGACAAAATCCCGCCCGGCCAACCAGGCATGCGCTCTGGCCGACCTGTCCAGGCCGATGGTGGCACGTGGGCTGCCTCCGTATTGGACCCAGCGGGCGAGGTCCTCGCCGTAAGCGGACGGATTACGGGTCGCCTGTATCAACTGGATCAGATAGTGCTCCAGCGGCTCCGCCAGGTGCAGGTTCAGCACCTCATTGCGAGCCGCGAAAATCTGCTCCAGGGTCATGACCTGGGAGTTGGATACCTGGCCGCTGTCGCTACGGGCGGCCTCGCCACGGGCCAACTCAAGAATCTGCTTCTCCGCCGTCGCATCGGGATAGTCGATCCGTACATGCAACAAGAAGCGGTCGAGTTGGGCCTCCGGCAGGGGGTAAGTGCCTTCCTGTTCGATTGGGTTCTGTGTAGCCATGACCATAAACAGACGGGGCAGGGGATAGGTGTGGCGTCCCACGGTTATCTGGCGCTCGGCCATGGCTTCCAGCAGGGCGGACTGCACCTTCGCCGGGGCCCGGTTGACCTCGTCCGCCAACACCAGATTATGAAATAGCGGGCCTTGCTGGAAAGTGAAACTGCCGTCCTGGGGTCT
>JAPHSC010000257.1 GCA_026193125.1 Gammaproteobacteria bacterium | reverse complement strand
TCTACAAAGCGTGAAAATGCCTCGGCGTTGGCCGCATCGATAAAGTCATCACCAATTTCCTCCAGCGCATTCAGGGCCGGACGAAACACCAGGGGATGGGGATCGGCAAGGGTCTTGTTCAATACCATCAGGTAATCAGCCAGGGACATTTCACCGGCATTAAGCAACGCTTCGCTATTGTCCAGGAGGGCGATTTTCTCGCGGTTGGCGAGGGCATCGACATCCCGTACCAGGCGCTGGAACTGCACTGGGTCGATCTTCCAGCGGTAATAGCCGTTAGCCCCGGCATCCGGAAACAGCCACTCCACATCAGCCGGGATATCCAGGCTTCCGGTTTGCTTGTCCAGCAGCGTAAAGGTCTGCTTGATCACTCCGTCCTGCTTGTACTTTACCGCCAGCGGGATGAGCCATTGCTGGGGCGGCGCTACGCGACCGAAAGTCTGGTAGCGCGTCTGGGTAACCTTGCCCTGAGCATCCACGCTCACCAAGGGGAAGCCTGCCTGGTTCAGGTAGCGGGCCGCGATGGCGCTCACGTCGGCATCGCCATGCTCGGAGATCACCGACCACAGGTCCTGCTCGGTGGCGTTGCCCCAGGCATAGCGCTTGAGGTAGTCACGTACAGCCGCCTGGAATACCTCGGGACCGGTGTACGCCTCGACCACGCTTAGAATACTGTGGCCCTTGTTGTAGGCCAGACCCAGGTCCTCGAAAATATCGTCTTCCACCCGTATCGGTTTGCGTACCGGCTTGGCGCTCACCAGTTCGTCGATCGGAAACGCTCCGGCCTGGGGCAGGTCCAGCTCGGTTTCGTACTGCGGGTACACACTCTCCATCACCCGGTTACCCATCCAGGTGGCAAAGGACTCGTTCAACCACATGTCGTTCCACCAGCGCAGTGTCACCAGGTCGCCGTACCACTGGTGGGCCAGTTCGTGGGCCACCACACCCAGCACGCCGGCAGCCTGGCTGCCAACGGGTTTGTCGCCCACCATCAGCAAGTCCGTGCGAAACGTTACCAGCCCCGGATTTTCCATGGCGCCAAAGGCAAACTCGGGTACAGCCAGCAAATCCAGCTTGCGATAGTGATAGGACGTGCCAAAGTAATTTTCCAGGGCCTTTAATATTTTTGGCGTTTCCCGCGCCACGAAACCCACTTCGCCGGCACGACCCTTGGGGGTGTAGATACGTCCGGGTACAGACATACCGGTGATAGGCACGCTATCCAGGGGTCCCACCGCGTAGGCAACAAGGTAGCTGGGGATGGGCCGGGTCTGCATGAACTCCACTCGCTGCCAACCGTCGGCCTCGCTGCGAGCGGCAACCGGCGTGTTGCTCACTACGGTCAACCCGACGGGCGCGTTGATGGTCAGTTGGTAAGGAATCTTGAAGGCCGGCTCATCGAATACCGGGAAAGCCCTGCGGGCGTGCATGGCCTCGAACTGGGTAAAGACGTAATCATTGTCCTCGAAATGCACTCGGTGCATGCCCAGGGAATCGGTGGCATAGGGACCACTGAATTCGATACGCAACTGGTAATCACCAGGGGCGATGGGTTTTCCGTCAGCCAGCCAGACCATATCCCACTCGCCGGCAGTGGGCGTGAGTGTCCGCTCAACACCTTGCCCGGCCAGCGTTATGCTGGGCATGTGCATGGCCACCTGGTAGATGCCAATCCGCTCACTGGCCTGCTCCACCGTGATGTCGATGCTGGTGCTACCCCTGTATTCGAGTAGCGCCGGATCCAGTCGCAATTCAACGCTCTGGCCGGTGGGGTGGATACTCGGCGGCAGGCGATAGTCCACCGGCGCCTCGGCCCTGGCCATGACAGACACAATGATCATCCCCAAGGCAGTCGCGGCAGCGCTAAATCTTTTCATCGGGAGTCCTGATATTTGTGAAGTGAAGCGGGTAGCAGTTCATCGCAGGCATACCATCCTGTAGGACCACGGGGATCGGGGTTGGTTCGCCCCGCCTCCACTGTTACCAAGATATTTTCCTGGAAGCCCGAAAGTGTGTTTCCGGCCTCTGTTATTCCGAAACTAGCGCAGCCAGCCTTTTTGTTTCGCAGAGCGACTGTAGACAATCAGGTAAGCGCCGATCAGCAGCACGAGCAGGGGCAGAATGGCACTGGCCGCACCCATGCCTTCCAGGCCGCCGGCCACGAACAAGGCACCCGCATCCTGTACCAGCACCGCGACCAGTGAAACCACAAAAAGCGGCACCGCCCACGTCTTGCGCAACAGGAGAAACAAGCACGCCAGCACACCCGCGTTAACTGCGATGGCAAAGGCCGAGACGGCCCAGGTGGGCATGGATTCATAAACCGCCCGCTCGGCTGCCGGCATGGCCGCCAGCGTTGCCTCATCCATGGTCACCTGCATCAGGTAGGCCATCAATCCCAGCAAATTCCACACCAGGGCGACCACGCCGATCACCCAAAATGAGCGCGGCACTTTGTTTGTTGATTGTTCTGTCATTGCACTCCCCTCCAGCATTTTCTAATTTTCATTGCACGCGGCGCAGCCCGGTGTCGTAGCGTCTGGCATAAGGATTCAGCGCCCGATTCTTTGTTGGCTGTCTTATGGCCAGCTTCGATCAATAATAGCAGGCATGCCGAATTTGTCGGCTCCCCGGTTCTTCTTCCTCGCCTCAACCGGAACGACCTTCTGAGCGTGGTGTCAGTGCGGCTTGCGCGGCGCCAGCCTGGCAAACGCAGTCAAGCCCATGGACTCCTTGAGACTCGCGTCATGCTCTTCGGCGAGGTCATTCAGCCGTTCGATACCGAAATGCACCCCGACCACGCTGCGCAAAGGGCGGGTGCCCGGCTCCATCTTGATCAATTCGATCATACGATTGACAACCAGCTCAGGATCATTGGGCATCTTGGGATTTTTCAATACTTTCAGAAAGGCGTCACTCATCTGCTCGAAGGTCTGGAGCGCCACCGGCGGATAGGTGCCCGCCCGGCCATCCGAGTCTTCGGGAATCGGGGTCTGGGCAAACAACTCGGTGGCAACCGGTCCGGGCTCAATCAGCACCATATCGACACCGGAGCTGGCCAGTTCCGTGCGCAGCGCCACGGTGTAGCCCTCAAGTGCCCACTTGCTGGCATGATACAAACCAAAAAACGGCAAGGCGGTGCGTCCGGCTACGGAACTCACATTGATGATCACGCCGTTGCCCTGCTCACGCATTTCCGGCAAAAACGCCCGGTTCACCCGGTGCACCCCAACCACATTAATATCCAGCTGCCTGGTGAACTCCTCCGAGCTGAAGGCCTCGGTCAGACCCATGTACATCTGTCCCGCGTTATTGATCACCGCGTTTGGCGCACCGGACTCGGTCATCACGGTAGTCGCTGCGGTGTCGACCGAACGTGTCGAGCTGACATCCATATCCAGCACACGAAGATCCAGGTCCTCGGCGGCTGCCAATGCCAGTAGCTCACGCCTGACATCGGCATTATTGCCCGCGCTGTCACGCATGGTGGCGTATACGCGGTAACCCTCCCGGGCAAGTTGTACGGACACCATGTGCCCGAATCCCGAACTGGATCCGGTCACGACGACAGTTTTGCTCATCAGGGTTCCTCCATGTTGGGTTGCTGCAGAACGCTTTTTTGGATTGAACCCGTTGCGCATTACGCGCGCCTGGCCTGAGTCCCGTGCCTGTTGCCCGGTGTTCGCCAGCAGCCAGTCCGCCAGCACCGAATTTCGCCCAATTCGGGCCGCTTGGCAAACATTCGGGCAAACAGACTGCTCAGGTCGCTTGCCAATGTAGCTGCGGAGGCTGTCCCTGCGCACCCAGGCTGGCCAACCCACTGGCACGCAGCCAGCCGCGTAGCTTCCTGGTCAACTTCTTGTCGCCCATGACCTTGATATCGCCCTTACTTACCGCATCATCAAAATCACGCTGGCAAATCCAGACCTCGGTCATTGCCTTGAGCGGGCTGCGAATAACGATATCTACGTCGTAGCCACGATCATCCAGACACAAGTCCACCTGCCCTTGCTCCGAGACCAGCCACCAGTGCTGCGCGCCGCGTGGCGCATCGGCATATTCAAACTGGACCACGATGCGCTGCCGAGGGAAGACGCCTGGATCAATGCTGCGGCGCATATCCCACATC
>JAPHSC010000074.1 GCA_026193125.1 Gammaproteobacteria bacterium | reverse complement strand
TTCGTCCGGGATTCCGCGTTCGTACATCGCGCCGATCTGGCCCACCAGATTATCCAGTTGTTGCGGTTCGCCGGTCACGCCAAGCATGTTGGCGCCGAAATAGCTCACATACTGACCCAGTTTCTCGGCATCGTCCCGTTGCGGATCAACAGAAACCATCAACACCCTGGGTGCCTGCAGAGTCTGCTCCTG
Source organism: Gammaproteobacteria bacterium (assembly GCA_026193125.1). Lineage (GTDB taxonomy): Bacteria > Pseudomonadota > Gammaproteobacteria > Steroidobacterales > BM003 > CAKZML01. Next base: position 8,253 of record JAPHSC010000074.1, on the reverse strand, counting down.
CATCAGGGTCGCCACCCGCCCCAGCACCGCCATCGTGGTGGGGCAAACATCCGGGCAAGATGTGTAGCCAAAGAAAACCAGGTTCCATTGACCGGTGAATTGCTCCGGCCCGAATGGCTGGCCGCTGTGATCACTCAACCTGAAATCGTGCAGGGGTCTGGGCTCCGGCAACAGCGTGCCCAACAGGGCAGGATCAGCCTGGCTGGCCGCGTGACGTTGCAGTGAGCCGACGACCAGCCCGGCAAGGGCCAGACCGACCGCCAGGAGCACGACAATAACAAACAGTTTTTGTCTCATGCGCCGCCGCGCCGAAAACCGTGGCACAAGTACAGCAGCGCGGTGAATACCAGCACGGCCACCGCCTGGTGCGTTGCAGCCAGGTGTACCGGCACACGCATCACCAAGGTTGAAATACCCAGGATCACTTGCAGGGCAGTCACCGCCAGCAGCGCATTCACTCCCAACGCCAGGCGCGCGGGCATGGACTTCCCGCGGGCAGAAATCCAGTACGCAATGACTGCGGCAAGCGTGGTTATAGCCAGCACGCGGTGGTTAAACTGGACAGTTACCAGGTTGTCAAACAGATTGCTCCAGGCAGGTTGCAGCGCGAACAACTGATCGGGAATCCACTTGCCATTCATCAATGGGAAGGTATTGAATGCCAACCCGGCCTTGAGACCGGCGACGAAACCACCGGACATGACAGTAATGGTCGCCAGCGTCATAAGGGCCAGGGTACGACCGTACAGGGCATGGGGTTTGTCACCCGCCGCAGGAAACAGCAAGCCAAGGGCCACCCAGAACATATAGGCATAGATAGCAAAGGCGGCCAGCAAATGGGCGGTCAACCGATACTGACTCACGTGCGGATTATTGACCAATCCGCTCTTGACCATGTACCAGCCCAGCACACCCTGTAACCCTCCCAGCACGAACATCAACAGGTACTTGGGGGTCTCGGCCCTACGAATCTTGCCGGTCATCAAGAAAAACAGGAAAGGCGCCAGGAACACCAGTCCTATGGTGCGACCCAGCAGGCGATGAAAAAATTCCAGCCAGAAAATCCCCTTGAAATCCTCCACCGACATATGGGAATTGATCTTCTGAAATTCCGGAGACTGCTGGTATAACTCGAAGGTGTCCTGCCATTGCTGGGCGTTCAGCGGCGGCAACACGCCCATGACTGGATCCCAATTCACGATGGATAGACCCGAACCGGTCAGGCGGGTCACCCCTCCCAACACCACCATGGCGTACACCAGGGCGCAGCAAATCAGCAGCCATACCGCCACCGCGCGCTTGTTCCGCACATCATTTACTACATCACTCATAGATATTCACTCTTTCGGCTCAAGGCCGTAAGTCCCAATAAACTCAGCAGTAACAGACCCGCCAGCCAGTTATGCGCGACCGCCAGACCGATCGGTAGCCTGGTCAGTATCGCAGCAACCCCGACTGAAAATTCCGTCAGCACCAACAATATGATCGCCATGCCCAGGAGCGTCATGCCACGGCCTGCGCGTATGGCTGCCAGTCCGGTTATCAACCCAAGCAACACGGTGACGACCGCGGCCAGGCGGTGCAGTTTGTGAATATCTGCTTGCTCGGGCCCGCCCACTACCACGCCCAGGGAACTGACCTGGTGCTGGCGAGACAGATCAAAGGCGCGCGGCAAGGCCGGACCGGGCAAATATGAGCCGTGGCAATCGGGAACCGTATTGCAGGCCGTTGCGGCGAAATTCGCGCTGGTCAATCCGCCCAGGAAAATCTGCATCACCAGCATAATAATTGCTGCCAGGCTCCAAACCCGGACGCTGAAACTTCCCCGCACCGAACTGCGATGATGGCCCAGGGCCAGCCAGCCCAGTAATCCGAGCAGACCAAAACCGCCGGCCAGGTTGCCCATCACCACCGCGGGATTGTGCAAGCCACCTGACCTGATACCCAGAACCGCCAGAAAAATGGTCAGGCCCAGCAGGCTCAGGCAAAGCACCCTGTGCCGCTTCAGGCGGACAGACATGATTGTCATGGCGATTACCAATAGACCCAGGGTACTGGCTACCAGGCGGTGAGCCGGTGTTGCCCAGGCCATGGGCTGGTTGGCAAGAGCCCCGCGTTGTGAGTATGGTCCCTGGCGCCCCAGGGACTGATCCGCCAGTGCCTGCGTTGCTACCGGCACCTCGCCCAGACGTCCATAACAATCCGGCCAGTCTGCGCAACCTATTCCTGAATTGGCAAGGCGCAGATAGGCTGCCAATGATACGAGAATCACTACGAGCAATAGGGAAATCCTGGCGAGTATGGACATGGCGGATCCCGCTCAGTCCTTTATCCGCACTACGCCCTGGGCCTCGCCCCGCACCAGGCGTACAAACTTTGGCGTTTTTTTCCAATCGACACGATCCTGACCGTACTGAAAGCTCCAGGCCCAGGCCGAATTGTACTGAAAGTGGTAATCGTTACCCGACCAGTACTCGTCCTGCTGGACGTCCGGGAAATACTGCGTATTAATGGTCGGCGGCGTTCTAAGCTTGCGAGGGTCGCTGATTGAGCCCAATTCATCACGCAGGGGTAGACGCCAATCGTTATAGCCGCAGTAACCCTCCGCGTTCACGGCTTGCACCAGTTCCCAGGTATCACAGGCGCTACCGGCACACTGCCCACCATCCGGGGTGCCGCGGTAATCAACCTCCTCCGAACCATGATCCTCGTTGGGGTCATACCAGCTATAGGTATTGCCCCTGTGATGCAGACCGGGCTGTTCACTCCTGACTTCCCACAGCAGGCCGGTATATTGATCCAGTACACAGGGCCAGCTGTCGGCGGGCACAGTCAGAGGATGACCGTCCTCGCCAACCACCACATACTTGGTGTCATGCATCTCGGGGCCGGGTCCGGCTTGTTTGCTGCAAGCCGCCAACAGCAAGATAGCTGGCACGAATAATAGCGCATAACTCTTTGTAATTTTTATCATTGTCAAGATCATTCCTGGTCCTTTTTTCCCCAGACCTGGCAACAATGCAAGGGCACCAGCCACGCCAGGGCTGTCAGGGTTTCCGGTCATCTTGTTATCAGCGAGTCTAGACCAACTGCCTGATTTACCGCTTGATCTAGATCAAGGCCAATCTATTGACCCGACGGGTAACCTGCAATCTACCGGCAGTGTACCAGCCGCGTATTTGATTCCAACAAGAAAGGTATTGATACCCATGAGCCACGAAACAAACAGTACTGCCGAGAACCCGCGGGTTCCCGTGATGCAGCGCGTTCTGGATAACCCCTTCCTGTTGTTGTTCATCGGAGTGGTCGTTCCGACGGTCTTTTACATCATCTGGGGAATCATGGAAATCGTCACCATCCCCCTGGCCCGATGACAGCAGCCGGTACTAACAAACAGAGCTTGCCAACCTAGAGGGGAATAGCCGTGAGTGCCATACAACCGCCTTCCAGTACCATCTGGTGGAGTCAACCACTGGACCGAGTTGAAGGGACATGGATCGCCATCGCACTGGTATGGTCCTTGTTCATGTTTTTCATGATGCCTTTCTGGCATGTCTATGGAAAACAAAACCTGTCCAACGAGGCTTACCGCACTACGCCCGAGGCATTCATGTCCAAGACCCAGGCCATGATCGACCAATATACGGTGCGTACCGAAACCGCCATGCAAATTCCTGTGGTGGCCCCACCGCCGGGCAGTGACGTCTACCTGCTTGGCCGACTCTGGCAATGGTATCCCCTTCTCGAACTCGAGCGGGGTCAGACGTATCGGCTGCATATTTCATCCATGGACTGGCAGCACGGATTCTCGCTGCAGCCCGTCAACATCAACACCCAGATCGTGCCCGGCTATGAAATGGTGCTTACCATTACCCCCGACACTCTGGGAGACCAGACCATCATCTGCAACGAGTTCTGCGGCATTGGTCACCACACCATGACCGGCAAAATCTACGTAACGGAGGGTCGGCCATGAGCAACGAGCAATTCCGAATCTGCCCGGAATCCGGACTACAGTTTCACAAGCCCGCAGAGAATCTGATGCGGGCCAACGCCGTGCTGGCAGTAGTCATCCTGCTGATTGGCGGCGTGGCGGCACTGATGGTCACCCTGACCCGTTGGCCGGCCGTGCACTTGCTTCCCGCCGACAGGTTTTATCAACTGCTGACCTCTCACGGGGTCAATATGCTGATTTTCTGGATTATCTCTTTCGAAATGGCAGTGCTGTATTTCTGCTCATCCACTCTGCTTCGCTGCCGGCTGGCCACGCCACGCATCGCCTGGCTGGGTTTTGTACTCATGGTGACGGGTATCGTAGTCAACAACCTGGCGGTCATGAACGGTGATGCCTCGGTTATGATGACTTCCTACGTACCCATGCCTGCAAATCCAAATTTTTACCTGGGGCTCATCCTTTTCGCAGTTGGCGCCTTGCTGGGATGTTTCGTGTTCCTGGGCACCCTGGTGATTGCCAAGGAAGAGAAAACCTACGAAGGTTCGATACCACTGGTTACTTTCGGAGCGCTCACCGCCTGCATTATCGCGGTGTTTACCATTGCCTCCGGAGCCATCATCCTGATTCCCACCTATATGTGGTCCATGGGCTGGATCAATCATATCGACCCGGTCATGTACCGACTGGTCTGGTGGGCCCTGGGGCACTCCTCCCAACAGATCAACGTGGCTGCTCACGTGTCCGTCTGGTATGCCATCGCGGCGATCGTATTTGGCGCCCGGCCGCTCTCAGAGAAAGTCAGCCGCACCGCGTTCTTCCTCTACATCGCTTTTCTGCAGCTTGCCTCAGCGCATCATCTGCTGGTGGACCCCGGCATCAGCTCGGAGTGGAAGATTTTCAATACCAGCTACGCCATGTACCTGGCGGTGCTGGCCAGCATGGTCCATGGCCTGACCGTCCCGGGCTCCATTGAAGTGGCTCAGCGCGCCAAGGGATTCACCAAGGGCCTGTTCGAATGGCTGCGCAAGGCGCCGTGGAGCAACCCGGTCTTCTCCGGAATGTTCATCTCGCTGGTTGGCTTTGGATTCCTGGGTGGCATTTCCGGCGTGGTGATGGGCACCGAGCAAATCAATATCATCATTCACAACACCATCTACGTACCCGGTCATTTCCACGCTACCGTGGTCATTGGGACCACGCTGTCGTTCATGGCGCTAACCTACTTCCTGATCCCTGTGTTATTCCGGCGCAAGGTGATGTTCGCGGGCCTGGCCAAGTGGCAACCGTATCTGTTTGGTATCGGCATGGGGGTCTTTTCCACCGTCATGATGGGCGCAGGCACCCTGGGTGTGGCGCGCAGACACTGGGACATGGCGTTCACCAATTCGGCCATCGGCTTTGACTACCCGGCCAGCGCCTATACCTTGATGGGACTGGCCGGTATCAGCGGGGTAGCGGCGATAATCGGTGGCGGCATCTTTATCCTGGTCACCGTGTCATCGGTATTCTTCGGCAAGCGTCTGGAGAGCGAATCCATCTACGGGGCAGTGCCGACCCGCCTGATGAAGGCGGAACCCATAGTGGAGCCTGCCGGCGGTCATGCGGCGGCAGGCAAGTGGGGCTTTGCTGCGCCAGGCACCTTTATCTTCGCCCTCTTCTTCCTGGCCGTATTTGTTATTTACTACGCGATCAATTGGAAATACCTGGCCTCTGTCTGGCCTATGAGTTAACAGTATCGGATACATCGTTTAGCACCGGGCAGTGCGGGTATCGCCTGCCCGGTTTTTTTTGGACGCGCTTAAAGCATGCATTGCCTACCCACATACCACCTTGGCGCCTGCACCGTACTACTGGTGTTGCTTGCCTGGCCTGCCGGCGCGCGATCGGTCGAAAGCGCTCAAGCGCAAAATTATGATGCGGAAGCCGCGTTAAAGCACTCCCAGGCAGCCATCGGCAACACACTGCGCCATGCGCAACTGGTGGACACTAACGGCCACGCGGTAAACCTTACCGACTTGGCCGGCAAGCCACTGCTTGTCAGCCTGGTGTTCACCTCCTGCTACCACACCTGCCCGGTAACCACGCGCTACCTGGCCAAGGCCGTGGCCAATGCCAGGGAGGTGCTTGGCAAAGACAGTTTCAACGTTGTCACCATCGGCTTTGACACTCTGCATGACACACCGGACAGCATGGCCGCCTTCGCCAAGTCTCAGGCGATAGACACAGGCAACTGGGCCTTCCTCAGCGGCACCAACGAATCCGTGGCCACGCTGGTTGAGGACCTGGGATTCATTTACTTCCCCTCCCCCCGCGGCTTCGACCACATCGTTCAATTGACCGTGGTAGATCGCGATAGTCGTGTTTATCGCCAGGTATACGGAGAGGCGTTCGACTTGCCGTGGCTGATGGAACCCCTCAAGGACCTGGTCTTCAACCGGTCCTCGTCCACCGATGCAACCCTCGCCGGCCTTACCGACAGGATCAAGCTCTTTTGTACGGTCTACGATCCAGCCACGGGGCGTTACAAATTTGATTACTCATTGTTCTTTCAAATTGCCATCGGCTTCATGATCGTAGCGTCGGTGAGCATATATCTGTTGCGGGAAGTTCGCCGTTCCCGGCGTCCGCATTAAGGCCAGGGATATGTTGACCTTGCTACAAACGATCGGCCGAAGTGTGATTGACACGCTTGGGCGCCTCCTGGCTCCGGCCTTTGAACCACCCCTGATTCCTCTGCGACACCTGGGTTCACTGACCATATTTTTTCTCTGGATCGTGTTGGTCAGCGGCATCTGGCTGCTGATATTTTTCGACACCAGCGTGCATGGCGCCTATCTCTCGGTGGAGTACCTGACGCACGAACAACGTTACCTGGGCGGTATCATGCGCAGCCTGCATCGCTACGCCTCGGATGCCGCGATCATCACACTCGCCCTGCACATGCTCAAGGAGTTCTCCCTTGACCGCTACCGCGACAATCGCTGGTTCAGTTGGTTCACCGGCGTCCCCCTTATCTGGCTGCTGATACCGCTGGGATTCACCGGCTACTGGCTGGTGTGGGACAGCCTGGCGCAGTACGTGGCACTGACGTCGGCTGAACTCCTGGATTGGCTACCATTTTTCACCGACTCCATGGCGAGAAATTTCCTCAGCGAGGCCAGTTTGAGCGACCGCTTTTTCACGCTCCTGGCATTCCTGCACCTGATCGGCATGCCGATCATCCTGGTGTTTGGCATCTGGCTGCACGTGTTCCGGATCAGCGGACCGGCGATCAACCCGCCCCGCAAACTGATGGTCGGCACACTGCTGTGCATGCTGGCCCTTTCACTCATTTATCCCGCCTACAGCCAGGGCCCGGCGAACCTGGCGCAGGTGCCGGAGAGCCTGGGTATCGACTGGTATTACCTGCTGGTCTACCCGCTGGTCCAGTTGTACTCGCCAGGTGTCGTATGGGGCCTGCTTGGGGGAATTACGGTTCTGCTACTGGCCGCTCCCTGGTTACCACCCGCCCGCCGCGCAGCCCCAGCCGTGGTGAATCTGGATAATTGCAACGGCTGTGAACGCTGTGTGGACGATTGCCCTTTTGATGCCGTGGCCATGGCGCCGCGCAGCGACGGAAAGGCTTACGAACTGGAGGCCGTGGTGGATCCGGAGCTGTGTATTAGCTGCGGTATTTGCGTCGGCGCCTGCCCGACCGCCACACCTTTTCGCACACGCAGCGCCCTGGTGCCGGGAATTGATCTGCCAGACCTGTCGGCCCTGGCGCTGCGCGAAACTCTGCACACGGTGTCACAAGGTCTTACCGGCAGCCCCAGGGTGCTGGTCATGGCCTGCCAGGGCAGCGACGCCGCAAAGCGTTTTAAACTCACCGGGACGGGGATCCTGGAAGTGCAGTGCATGGCCCAGGTACCACCGTCATTCCTGGATTACGCCCTGAGTCGTGATCTCGCCGCGGGCGTGCTCCTCGCCGGCTGCCCGGGTGGCGATTGCCGATACAGGTTGGGGTCGCAGTGGACCTCTCAACGCATCCAGCGCCAGCGCGATCCGCATCTACGTCAACGCGTTGACAACACCCGGATTGCCCTGGCCTGGGAATCACCCTGGTCGGATTACCAGGATCCCGTGCGTTTGCTGGATGCATTCGGCCGCTCCATTTCCGACTCACCCGATGGAAAAGCGCCGAAGACACTCGCATCGCCGATACGCCGGCGATTTATCCGGCCGCTGGCCCTGGTGGCGAGTTACGGATTGCTGGCATTGGTCACAGGCTGGCTGTCCAATTCACCTCCCTACCAACT
>JAPHSC010000297.1 GCA_026193125.1 Gammaproteobacteria bacterium | reverse complement strand
GTCACGCCAACCTTCAGGGCAAACCATTCATCAAGGGGGTCTACCGGCCAGTCGCTGCCATAGGCGATCCTCGCACCGGCCTGGACCAGGAACCCCTGGGGTTCGATGTATTTGAAGCGCTCCGGTCCGAGATAGTCCCTGGCGCCTTCAATGGTGTCGGACGCGGGCTTGCCCCACTGGAAGGAAGGTACCGGTATCACGTCCAGCTTCGCGAAGCGCGCGAAGTCCGCCGGATCGACCACTTCCACGTGGGCAATGGCTGCACGAATTTTCTCTCCCGGGTACTGCTTGCGCATGACCTCCAGACCGTCCAGGGTGTAACGGGTCGCACCGTCACCGTCGGCATGGATATGCGGGTCGATGCCTGCCGCGGCCAGTTTCATGAGCACGCTCTCAAAGACATCGGCGGCAAAATACGGCGCCGGCCCCTTGTTGCCGCTGGAAACCCAGTCCGGCTTGTCTTCAGTGCCACGGTTTTCCAGGTAGGGCTCCAGCATGACCCCGGTGAAGGCGGGCGCGGTAATCACCCCGTCCATGTAGAGCTTGGCATTACGCACGGTAACTGTCGGCTCGGCAATAATCGGGCCCTGGTCGAACTCGCGGGCGATGTCCAGGACCGCTTTGACGGCCTCGTCCGGCGTGCTGCCATGGTCCAGGTCCACCAGCACTGCGAAGTGCATACGGACGGTGAGTTCCCCGTCTTTCTGCAGTTGCGCGTAGACAGCCACGTCGGATCGGTCGGCATCGGCGTCCAGGACCGAGGTGATGCCCTGGGCGTTCATGGCGACAAGAGAGGCTTTCCCCGCGGCCAGCCGCTCGGCGTCGGTAGTCTCGGGCAACAGGTGGTCAAACAAGCCCTGGGCGGCGTCTTCGAACAATCCCGTGGGCTCACCCCCGGCGTCGTGGGCAATCATGCCGTTGGCGGGGTCGGGGGTGGAGGAGGTGATGTTCGCCAGCTCCAGAGCGCGGGCGTTGGCCAGCGTCGTATGCCCAAACGAGGAACGCACCAGGATGGGACGTTTGGTATTCAGCCCGTCCAGGTCAGCGAATGTGACCTGCGTACCGGGTGGCAACATGTTGGTCTGGAACCAGCTCTCCACTTCCAACCAGCCGTCGGGCTCCTTGTCGCGGGTGCTATCCAGGCAGGCCTGGATCCGGGTACGAAACTGCTCGACCGTCAACGCCGCGTATTCCAGGCTGCAACTCATCAGTTTGAGTCCACCTGAGAGCGGGTGCATATGCCCGTCCACCAGCCCGGGCATCATCATCCGGCCGTGCAGATCGACAATTTTCGTGTCGGGGCCGACAAAGTCATCGGCACCCTGGTTGGTCCCGACAAAGACAATCTTGCCGTCTCGCTCGGCCAGTGCCTGCCGGGTGCTGTTCTGATCATCGACGGTGTAGACGTAGCCGTTGCGATAAATCGTATCTGCCGGCGGCTCAGCGGCGGTCGCCCCGATGCACCAAAGGCCTATCGATCCAGCCAGGATTACTGCTGCACTTCCGCTCGTATTGAGCATGCTTGACTCCACTGCTTGTTGGTCACCTTTGACGCCTGGAAAGAGCCTACGGCTTTTTGCCCAATGCGATCAAGGTAAAAGCAGGGCAGGACTGGGTCGGGGTCGCACCGCAAACACTTTAATTGCGGTTCGACCCCAATTTGTTGTGCCGGCTGGGTTCCCCAATTCCAAACACCGCGGCGGCGCAAAACAATACCGGCCACAGCGCCACCGGGACCGCCAGTGCCAGGTTGTCGATGGCATCACAAAAGATAATGCACAGGAAGTGGTCCACGAAAAATGCCGTCACCATTCCCTGGATTATCCCTGCCAGGCCCAGGCTTGCTGTCAGCCGCAAGGTGAATCGTACCGGCGTGACAATGCCCAGCAGCAGGTAAAGCGACAGCGTTGTGAGCAGAAAAATGATACTGGTAGACCCGTAGCTCGGGTACGTACCTGGAAAGAAGTGGTCGAGGTTTGCCGAGAGGCTTGAGAAAACAAACCCGATAATCGGTGTTGCAACGACCAGTACGGCAGCCCTACCCGCGTGGTGCGTAGTGGCGGTAACAAATGGTGCCAGCACGAAGCCGCCAAACAGGGCGAAATAAAGGAACATGGCCGCAGCAAAAAATTCTTCCGGCCAGGGTGGCGTCCACAGCAATTGGGCGGCGCCCATCACCGACGCGACCAACCCCGGCACCAGGGCCAGCGCCAGGCGGCGGGGCAGGGATAATTCGCGAACGATCATGATGTGAAAACCCCGCTCCTGTTGCCATGGAACTGGCAAATTATGGAGACAGTCACCTTAATTCGGTCAAGCCGGCTGCCCGTTACTTTTCCTGGCTCTCGATTAATTGCGGTTCGACCCCAATTTGTTGGCACCTATTTATTTACGCACTTCACCGCCTGGTAGTTCAGTTCACTCTGGGTGTCGGTTTGGGGTTTGCGCAAGCCATATATTTCCCGGGTCCGGGCCTCGATGCTTGCGAGCAGGGCATTGCCCAGGCGCAGTCCCGCCAGTGCAGATTCTTCGCTGTAGCGGGTCAGGTACTGTGCGGCCAGTTCATCCTTGCCCGCGTCGTACAAGGTGTTGGCGGTGGCCACTACCTGGTCTTGTTCACGGATCAGCCGATCCTCGAAGGCGGTCAGGGTCTCGGTGACCTCGGGCAAAAAACGTTCGGGGTGATCGCAGGTGAAATACATCAGGCGCTTGAATGTTCGACCTGCGAATTCCGTGGCTTCCTGAATCTGCCAGTCGCGGGTCACATAGCGGGTGGCCTCGCCCTTGGTCAGGTAGCGATGCTTGCCAAATTCGGCGGGCACGCTCTGGATGCCGATACGCCAGGGTATGAAGGGAGCGGTCACCGAGCCGGTGGGTGCCACCCATAGCAGGTTCATCTGGGGCCGTGAGTTGGCCCGCAGCTGGGCAACTTGTCCGTAGCCGGTGGCGTCCTTGGACACGCGCGGGTCACGCACAGCATTCATCATCCGGCGCAGGTCGATGGGCGCGGCATCACGCAGTTCCTGCTCCATTTCATCGCGAGGGTATTGAGCAGGATTATCACCATAGACTTCACTGACATTGAAGGGCTTGCCCGCGTCCGGGTCGAACCAGCCTTGCTCAACGGCAAAGCTGATGAAGTTCTTCGAGCCCATGAAGTCCTCGCGCTGCTGAAAATCCAGCGGTATCTCGCCGATGTACCCCGGGTAGGACATGCGTACGTCATCCGGCCCCAGGCGCTGGGCGATCCACAGGCCCTGGCCGCCGGCGAAATCCAGCAGCACCCAGCCCTCGTTCTCATCGGCGAACATGTGGGAGTTTCCACCGTAGGTGGAATAGCCGTAACGGTCGATCAGTTCACCGGAGATTCGCACTGCCTCGCGGGCGCTGGTAGCCCGTTGCATGACGATGCGCGACAGGTCGCTGTATTGGGGTCCGGTTTGCGGATTTGGCGTCATGGCAACCAGTTCGGCCCGAGAATCCGACCACACATCCCGCGCAGCCACATTGTGTTCATTCAGGCCGCCGTTGGTCAGCGGCGGCGGAAAGCCCTCGTACTCGGAATAATTCATGGTCAGGTGGCGCAGCGTATGGGCGACCTGGGGGATTTGCATCAGCGTGCCGGGCATGACCGCCTCGGGAGTAACACCGACTGTCATGGTCGCACCCGCCGGGTAGTCCATGGCGGGTACAATTTCCAGCCAGTGACTGGATACCTCGTCACCCGATCCACCGATAAACACGCTGCCGTCAGTGGTGAGATTCTTGCCCACGTATATGGCGTAACTGCCATAGGCTGGAAGATGCATGGTTGCCAGTACCAGTCCTGCGAAGACGGCCAGTTTCTTTATCATGTCAGCCTCAGTGGAGTTCCGGTGGTTCGACACATCGAAAACCGAAGTATAGAGCAAGGTATCGTAAGCATTAATAGGGGTCGAACCGCATTTAAAGTAATTGCGGTTCGACCCCTTTCATCACATACACCTGTCAATGGGGAGTTCTCACGATTCCCACGGTCTCCAGGTCGGTATAGGGTCCTGACATACTCAGGGAGATTGCGACCATGAGAAGCTCAGCCACCTTTTTGCTCCCACTAGTGTTTCTATTCCTGGGTTGCCAGGGCCCGAGCGACGAAGCCACTCCTGCCGCCCATGAAGCTCGCGCTACCGACGTACCGGCGATGAGCGATGCTGATATCCATGATCTCGTCAGGCGGTCCTACCAGTACGTCGCCATGTACAACGTGAACAACAAGTTCGCGATGAAGCAGGGCGGGTGGAATACCGTGGATGCTGACACGCGGCTCAAGGACCACACGATGCGCGAGATCGCGCGGCCGAACAACGACACGCTGTACATTTCAGCGCTGCTCGACCTGAG
>JAPHSC010000116.1 GCA_026193125.1 Gammaproteobacteria bacterium | reverse complement strand
TATGATGTTCAACGGCACCAGCAAGCGTGAGCCTGGCGAGTTCGATCGCATCATGGAAGCCAATGGCGGCGCAAATAATGCCTACACCTCGAGCGATGTTACGGTCTACACCGACTGGGTGCCCAGTGCGGCCCTCGAATTGAATTTTGAACTGGAGAGTGATCGCTTCCAGAACCTGGCTTTTGTAGAGGAAATTGTGAATAGCGAGCGCGGGGTAGTGTATTCGGAACGCCGCTCGTCGGTGGATAACCAGAGTGCGGGCAAGTTGTATGAGCAAGTCAATGCCACGGCCTTTGTCGCTCATCCCTATCAGTTTCCTGTGATCGGTTGGCCTTCGGATATCGAAAACTGGAAAATGCAGGATTTGCAGCAGTATTTCCGCACCTATTACGCGCCCAATAACACCACCCTGGTTATTGTTGGCGCAGTGCAGCCGGACCAGGTGTTCGAGTTGGCTGAAAAATACTTTGGCCCCGTTTCTGCGCAGCCCGCACCGGAACCGGTGCGCACGGTGGAGCCGCCCCAAAATGGGCAGCGGAGGATAGAGGTATTTGATCAAGCCCAGGCGCCAATACTGGCAGTCGCCTTCCATATCCCCCAGGCTGACCACGCGGACACAGCAGCGTTGACCCTGGCTATCGACGTGCTCGGGGAGGGAAGTTCTTCACGTCTGTATCAACGCCTGGTGGAACAGGAACAACTGGCAGTGGAGGTTTTTGCTTTCAAGGATGCGGGGTTTGATCCCGGACTGGCATGGATTTTCGCGATGTTGCCACCCGGTGGCGACCTGCAACGGACAGAACAAGTCCTGTTCGAGGAACTTGACAAGATGGCTGCCGAGGCAATATTGCCGGCAGAGCTGGAAAAGGCCCGCAATATCCAGATGGCAAATTTCTGGCGCAAGTTGGCCACCATTGATGGCAAGGCGGATCTGCTGGGGACCTACGAAGTGTTTTATGGTGACTACGGCAAGATGCTGGATGTACCGGAGCAATACGCGCAGGTCAGCCCGAAGGAGGTGAAGGAGGTGGTCGCCAGGGTATTCCGGCGGTCCAACAGCACGCTGGGCTTGCTCTTGCCTGAAGCCGCTGAACAGGAGGCAGGGGAATGAACCGTTACACATTTTGCCGACGCAGCCTGGCTGCGACACTCCTTGTGCTGGCAGTCACAGCCCAGGCAGCTGCAGCGAGCGGTATTCAGTTACCGGCATATCAACAGATTCAGCTTGAGAACGGGGCAACCCTGGTGTTGCTGGAAAAACATGATGTGCCGCTGGTGACATTCAGCGCCAGCTTGCGTGGCGGTTTGATCGCGGAGCCGGCCGAGAAGAACGGTGTGGCCAGCTTGACCTCCCAGTTGCTGCAGAAAGGCGCGGGCGTGCGTGACGCAAAGGCATTTGCCGAGGCCGTGGCTGCGGTCGGTGGCGTGTTCGATGTGTCAGCGAATCTCGAATACCTGGGTCTGAGCGGAGAATTCATGGCTCGTGATACTGATCTGATGATCAGTCTGCTAGCCGACGTGCTGAGACGTCCGCAGCTGCGCCAGGCTGAGTTCGACAAGCTGCGGAACCGGGCTATTCAGAGTCTTGCGGCGATGAAGGATTCCGATGCAAGGGGCCTGGTCGGTATCTACGCCAGGGCACTGGTATTTGGTAATCATCCCTATGCCGGTTCCGATACCGGTAGCGAGGCAAGCCTTGCCAGGGTCAGCTACCAGGATGCAAAAGATTACGCGAGGGACAATCTCTCACCTGAAAGATTGTTGCTGGTGATCGCGGGTGATTTTGATCCCTCGGCCATGCGCAGCAGAGTGGAAAAGGCCCTGGATGGATGGACCGGTGTGGGCGCAAAGATCACGCCAGTGCCGGTGGCCAAGCGGGTTCCGGGCGGCAGGGTCCTGTTGGTGGACAAGCCGGGAGCGACCCAGACATATTTCTGGATGGGCAATATCGGTGTTAGCCGAAGTGACCCTGACAAGGTGGCGATAGACCTGGTCAATACATTGTTTGGTGGGCGCTTTACCTCCATGCTCAATACCGCCTTGCGGATAGAAACCGGACTGACTTATGGCGCGCGCTCCAGCCTGGATATGCCCAGTCAGCCGGGTACTGTGGCGATCCAGTCTTACACTGCCACCGCGACCACGATCGAGGCTGTGGACCTGGCACTGGAGCAGCTGAAGAGTCTGCGCACCAAGGGCCTGGACGAGACGCAGCTGAGATCCGGCAAGACTTATCGGCAGGGATTATTCCCCATGGGGTTTGAGACCGCCAAGATGTTAGCCGGCCAGCTCATGTCTTTGAAGTTCTATGGCCTGGATGACAACAGTGTGAATGATTACGCCAGGGACATGGAAGGGGTCAGCGCAGAGAAAGCGGCGGCAGTAATCTCGCGTGTCTATCCGGGGCCGAATGACCTGGTATACGTATTCATCGGGAACAGCGAGGTCATAGGCGAGCAGCTTGAGAAATACGGCAAGGTCACGCGCATGAGTATCACGGACTCCGACTGGACAGCTTCTGGCGAGTAAGCCGTTGTTGCCGGCAAAGTCCATTGCAGCGTGCCCGGAATGAAAAAAGGGGAAATCGATGAATCTGAAAAAAAGTCTTGCTCTGGTCCTGGTATGTGTTCCCGCCTCGCTGGCGCTGGCACATTTTACCTTTCCGCTAGATGTCATCTGGGGAACCATCGAGTATCAGCAGCGTACGCTGGCGGCCGGGGACATATCTGTAGAGCGGCTCACCATGGCCTACCTGGAGAGAATCCAGTTGGTCGACATGGAAGGTCCAGCGTTGAATTCGGTGCTGGTGATCAGCCCTGACGCCCTGGACCAGGCACGGGCGGTAGACGCGGCGAGCTCTGATGGCCTGGCGCTAAAGGGCGCCGTGTTACTGGTAAAAGACAATATCGACATGGCTGGTCTGGCTACGACTGCCGGATCGCTGGCCCTGGCAAACAATGTGGTGCAGTCGGATGCGCCTGTCCTGGCCCGACTGCGGGATGCCGGCGCCGTGTTCCTGGGCAAGACCAATCTCAGCGAGTGGGCGAATTTTCGCTCCACGCGTTCAATAAGTGGCTGGAGTTCGGTTGCCGGGCAAACAGTGAATCCCCACGTGCTGAATCGTTCGCCCTGTGGTTCCAGTGCAGGTTCCGGTGCGGCGGTGGCGGCCGGTCTGGCCAGCGCGGCCCTGGGCACCGAGACCGATGGCTCGGTGACCTGTCCGGCGGCGGTCAACGGAATCGTTGGTTTCAAACCCACCGTTGGTCTGGTCAGCCGCACGGGCATTGTGCCGATCTCAGTCAGCCAGGATACCGCTGGTCCCATGACGCGCAGCGTCCAGGATGCCGCCTTGCTGATGTCGGTGATGGCGGGACGTGACGACGCGGATCCTGCCACGCAGGCAATTCCCGCCGACTTTGATTTCGATTTTTCAGCGCAGTTATCTTCCGAAGCATTGGCGGGAAAACGCCTCGGTGTGATTGCCGGGTACACCCACGGTCATCCGGACATGGAACGTCTGCTTGCAAATGCCAGGCAGGTACTGGAACTGGCGGGAGCTACGCTGGTCGACGTGGAGATGCCAGGAGACGACTACGGCGAAGATGAGTACCGCGTGCTGTTGGTGGAGTTCAAGGCGGGATTGAACGCTTACCTGGCCGCCCATGCGAGGGAAGGACAAGCTGCCAGCCTGTCCGAATTAATAGATTTCAACACTGAGCATGCCGGCGTGGTAATGCCGTTGTTTGGGCAGGAGATTTTTATCAGGGCCCAGGCCGAGTCGGGACTGGATGATCCTGAGTACCTGGCCGCGCGGGCGCGTTCACTGAGGCTGGCTGGTGCGGAGGGCATCGATGCCTTGATGGCCGAACACAAGCTGGACGGGTTGATTGCACCGACCTGGGATCCGTCATGGATAATCGATCCAGTAAATGGCGACTCGGGCAACGGTGGCCCGGGTGGCGCACCAGCCGTGGCCGGTTACCCGCATCTCACGGTGCCCATGGGTATGATCCGCGGCTTGCCGGTGGGTCTGTCCTTTATCGGCGGCAGATTCCAGGATGCCAGCATACTGGGAATGGGTTATGCCTTTGAGATACGCACGCACGCGGCGAGTCGGCCTGTATTTCTGCCAGAGGTGCCATTCCGCTAGGGTTTTCTGGGACGTTTGATAAAGCGATACAGTGCGCATGGCAGGCGGTGGATGGCTCCGCCATTATATTGTCGGGATGGGTATAAGGATGAGGGTACGCAGCTATTACTTGCTGGCTTTTTTGTGGCTCGTCGCAGGCTGCCAGAAGCTGCCTGACCCGGCCCCGCCTGCCGCCGACCTGGTGCTGCGTAACGGTTATGTCTACACCGCCGACGCTGGCAGGCGGGTGGTCGAGGCCATAGCAGTTCAGGGTAATCGAATTGTTGCTGTGGGGCGTGACGAGGACGTTGCCGGTTACATCAGTGCAGGCACGCGGGTGCTCGACCTGCAGGGACGTATGGTTCTGCCGGGTCTTCACGATGTGCACATCCACACACTGGGCATCGTGCAACCCGACATATGCGATATTCGAAGCCAGGCCATGAGCCTGGATCAACTGGTAGCGTTCTTGCGGGACTGCCTGGTTCGTTATGATCCGCCGAAGGGGGCCTGGCTGGCCGTTCCGCAATGGAATTTTACCTCCGGCAACCAGCCCAGCAGGGATTATCCCAACCTGCGCGCGGCCCTGGACGCGGTGTCTGAGGAGCGACCCATTATCCTTTACGGTAACGATGGTCACCATGGGGCCGTCAATTCCCTGGCCCTGTCCATGGCCAGCAATG
>JAPHSC010000155.1 GCA_026193125.1 Gammaproteobacteria bacterium | reverse complement strand
TTGCGGACGCTGAAGTTTTCTTCCTGGTCTATTTCCTCGAGTTTTTCCTCGATGTTCCTCAGGTTCTTTCTCATCTGCGGCATGATCAACTGGTCCAGCGCTCTGGCACGGCGTTCGCTACGCAGATATTCCTCTTTCAAGCGCAGCAGGTTGGCTGAGGTCAACGATTGCTGAAATTGCAGCTGCAGGCAATGCAGATAGTGCAGGCGGCAGGCATGCACCTCGGGACTGTTCATCCAGGTTTCCGGCGTTTCCGGTTCCCTTTCCCGGACGTATTCCGCGCTTAGCAGGGTCAGGCCAAGAAATACGCTGCTGTTCACCTGTGGTGCCAGCGCCGAAATATTCCAGGGCGGATAAGCCTCCAGGCTGTCCAGGCCGTGCCTGGCAATGGCAGCATCAAACGCAGCCGCCGCCAGTTTCTCTGTCTCGGTGAGATCTTGCAGGGTGCTTTCGAACAGACCCAGTTGGCGCAAAATCTCGTGGGCCAGCAGCATGCTTTTCTCGTCCAGAAAGCGATATCCCTCGGCCAGTCTTTCCAACTCCGCCTGGATTTCCAGGAACGTGCTGCGTGTTGGAGTTAGCTCAGACATCCTGGCCCGCCTTGAGGTATTGCTCGATCTGCCTGGTAGACAGGCGGGTTAACTCCGACTGCGGCAGACAACCGAGGATCTGCCAGCCCAGTTCCATACTTTGCTCCAGCGTACGGCCTTCGGATTGGTTGACCAGGTCCATTTCAAAGGTCTCGGCAAAGGCCAGGTAGGCCTTGTCCCGCACACTCAGTCCTTCTTCGCCCATAACGCTTTCGAGCACCCTTACACGCATGGCCCGGGCATAGCTGGCGAACAGTTGGTTGGCGAGGCCCGGGTGGTCAGCGTGGGTGAAGCCGCTGCCTATTCCCGCATCCATCAATCGCGACAGGCTGGGTAGCACTTGCACAGGAGGGTAAATACCCCGTCTGTCCAGGTCCCGACCCAGAACAATCTGGCCCTCGGTGATATAACCGGTCAGGTCCGGTATCGGATGACCGATGTCGTCGCCGGGCATACTCAATATGGGTAGCTGGGTGATCGTGCCACGTCGGTTTTTTACGCAGCCCGCCCGTTCGAACAGGCTGGCCAGGTCCGAGTACATGTAGCCCGGGTAGCCCTTCCTGCTGGGTATTTCACCGTGGCTTGCGGATACCTCTCGCAGCGCCTCGCAATAATTGGTCATGTCGGTCATGACCACCAGTACATGCTGGTTTTGTTCAAATGCCAGGTACTCGGCAGCGGTCAGGGCGTAGCGTGGTGTCAGCAGGCGCTGCGCGCTGGGTTCATCCGCCCGGTTCAGGAACATGACGGTATGCTCCAGGGCACCGCTATCGGCCATGGCTTGTCGAAAGGCTTCGGCTGAATCATGAGAGACGCCGATGCCGACAAAGACCACGCAAAAATCACCACGCACCCCTCCCCTCAAGCGGGCGCGCTGGGCAATCTCAGTGGCCAGGCGGTCATGCGGCAAACCGCCACCTGAGAATATTGGCAGTTTTTGTCCACGCACAAGGCTGTTCAGCAGGTCGATAGAAGTAATGCTGGTTTCGATAAAATCCCTGGGCAAGGCGCGGGCAACAGGATTGAGAGCGCGACCATCCACCGGCCTGTGTTGTTCGGCAACGATATTTGGTCCGCCGTCCAGCGGCCGACCCACACTGTCAAATACCCGCCCCATCAGACCGGGACCCACCGCCATGCGCAGCGGCGCATCATGCAATCGCACCAGGGTTCCCGCCAGACCCAGGCCACTGGTTGAGGCCAACACCTCAACCACAATGCTATCTTCATCGAGCGCGGCTATGCGCCCGATGCGGGTCTGGCCATCCGGTGAAATTACTTCCACCGCGTGATTCAGACCTACGCTGACCGTGCGCTCCAGGAAGAGCAACGGTCCCTCGATACGGCGGGCGCATTTCTCCAGCAGTAGATCAGCTTTCATGGGCCCCACTCCCGGAGATCGACTCCACCTCGTAGGCCAGTTGTCGACGCAGCAGTTCCAATCTCTTTATCTGGTCCTCGCCAAACTCCTCCCCCAATCGTTGCAGACGGGCATACAAGGGCAGCTTGACCAGTTCAGCCGGTGGGGTGCCGGCCTGGACAGCTTTTTCCGCCAGACGTATGAAATCCATTACCGTCAGGAGCATGGCTGTTTGCCGGGCTGGAGAGCAGTAACGATCAATCTTGGAAAACGAGGACTGTCTGAGGATACCCTCGTTCACCAGGTCGGCACACAACAGGGTCAGCTGTTGCAATGGCGGCAAGGAATCCCTGCCGACTATGCGTGCCATGCGCTCGAGTTGCTCCTGCTGTCCAAGCAAAGTCAGCAATTGCTTGCGATGGGTGGGCCAGTCCGGATTACCGTGGCGCTGCCACCAGTGAGCCAGCGCTTCGGCGTCGCTTGAATAGGAGCGTAATGGATTGATGGCCGGATAAAAGCGGGCCTGAGCCATATCCCTGTCCAGGGCCCAAAAGCTGCGTACGAAGCGCTTGGTGTGTGTTGTAACAGGCTCTGAGAAGTCGCCAGCAGGCGGGCTGACAGCTCCTATAATGGTCACAGAGCCCTCTTTTCCGCACAGGGCCTGCACCCGGGCGGCCCGCTCGTAGAATTCGGCCAGACGGGCACTCAGGTAGGCCGGATAACCGCCCTCTGCCGGTAACTCCTCGAGACGGCCGGAGACTTCGCGCAAGGCCTCGGCCCAGCGACTGGTGGAGTCAGCCATCAATGCCACGTGCAATCCCTGGTCGCGAAAATACTCGGCCACGGTGATCGCGGTGTAGATGCTGGCTTCCCTGGCGGCCACCGGCATGTTCGAGGTATTCGCGATGATGACGGTCCTTTGCATCAGGAGTTTCCCGGTTGCAGGATCCTCCAGGCTTGGAAATTCATCCAGCACCTCGGCCATCTCGTTGCCGCGTTCACCACAGCCTACATAAACAATTACATCGGCGTCGCACCACTTGGCCAGGGCTTCCTGCAAAATCGTCTTTCCGGTACCAAAGCCACCCGGTAAGGCGGCCCGGCTGCCCCTGGCTATCGGAAACAGGGTATCCAGCACCCGCTGTCCGGTGATCATTGGCCGCTCGGGGCGCAGTCGCTGGCGCACCGGCCGCGGCTTGCGTACCGGCCAGTCATGGCCCATGCCCAGTTCTTGCTCCTCGCCGCTTGCATCGCTGATACGGCAAAGGCATTCGCCCTGGTCATACTCACCTTCGGGTGCTATCCAGCTCACCTTGCCCCGCGTATGCGGTGGAGCCAGGATTGCCTGGCGAATGCCATTGGCCTCTACATGGCCCAGTATTTCGCCACCGTGCAGCGCTTGACCCGGCTTGAGAAGGTGTTCAAAAGGGTAACGTTCCTGGGGTAGCTGCTGCCCGCCCCGCTGCATAAACGGACTGGCTCCGGCGATCAGCGGTCTGAGCAGTCCGTCAAATATTTGGCCCAGCAACCAGGGTCCCAGGCGTATGCTGAGCGCCGCACCACTGCCTACCACCGGATCGCCAGGCTGCAAGCCCGTGGTGTCCTCAAACACCTGCGCGACGATCTCTTCGCCATCCAGCTTGATCACCTCACCCAGCAATTCATTCGTGCCCACCAGGATGGCCTCGTGGATATAAAAACTGTCGCCGCTTTGGGCCCTTACAACCGGCCCGCCTACCCAGGTAATGCGTGCCCTAGACATCTGTGGTCCCCCCTCCCCTGACCTCGCCCAGCAACGTCAGGATGTGACTTTCGAGCATGCTCGTATCAGCCAGCAGGCCGGCAATACTCGCGTCCAGTCTTGCTCCCTGCTTGTCGATAATCAGACCGGCGCGAAGCTCAGGGTCGGCGCGCCAGGCAATGTGTGCATCGCCAATGCTGGGCGGAAGTGATTCCTGGTCAGGCAGGGGCGCGATGCGCGCTTGCCACGCCCCGGGGCCTAATCTGCGTTCGGCTTCGGCCAGGGCGGCGGCCAGCCACTGACGGCGTTGGGTTGGCATTTGCCAGCGTCCTTCAAGTGCCGCAGGCAGTCGTCCTATGACTGCCTGGACCATCGCCGACAGGTGTTGCTGATGGCGATTACGGGCTTCAGCCCACAGTGCCGCCTCGGCTGTCGCGATGGCGCGACCGTAGCGCTCACGTTCCAGTTCCGCCGCCTTATGAAAACGACGCAGCGCCTGCGTGCGCGCTTCGCGCAGGTGTTGCCGAACCCAGTCTGCGGTCTCCCGCTCAAGTTTGTGACAGCGCCGGTCGCGATCGCGTTCGAGTTGCCGTATCAGCGCATCGGCCTGGACCTGGTAGAGGCTGGGCTCATGCATCAGCTAACCCCCAGGGAGCGCCGGGCAAGCCTGGTCACATTTGAGGGCAAGGAT
>JAPHSC010000018.1 GCA_026193125.1 Gammaproteobacteria bacterium | reverse complement strand
ATAACGGAGCCCAGGCAAACTCTGACCTCAACTGAAAAACCGGGCGGCTCAAGATCGACTTCACGAGGCCATTTTTGAATTTTCACACAGTCTGGGCCAATAACAGAACTGAGGAATTACACAAACGAACCATCCCAGCGGGCGTGAATCGGGCAATGCCCTGCCCTAAACGCCGCCATCAACCGATCACCCCGGCTGGCTGGGGCGCTTTGAGCAAAATTTTCCGGCTCAACCTATCTGCTGAAGATCAGGTACTCTCCCTCATCTTCAAAAATCATAACCTCGTCTTTCCACGCACATTCGTTATTGCTGTCACAGAGCCGGTACTCATAATGCATCGTGCTATAAAGTGGCCCGTCAGCACTGTGTTCCACCGCGGTCGGTCCACACTGGTTGCCCCACCTCGCCCCGAGCAGACCAAACCCGCCCAGAATCTCACCGGACCACAGACAGCCGGTTTCGTCGACGAACTCGAATACGAGATCCGACATCTCGGGTTCGTCCTGATTGGGCACAGCCACGATTTCGGTCTGATACGTGAATTCAGCATCGAGTCCGAACTGTACTTCCCAATTCCCCACGGGGTCTTGGGGTTCGGCGCAGTCCAGCCTGTAAAGCGATGTCAGTCTTTCGAGGTCAGTGGAACCCTGGGTGAAACCCGCCATCGTCGGATACCACTCCATGTGGGCACGGTTGCATTCCCAGTAGGGGAAATCGAGAATGATCGTGCCCCATTCCTGCCCGGTTTTCGTGGCCGGGTCGAACTCGCCAAAGATCATGCCTTCGTAGTGGTAGGCCGTCGCCTCGACACGCATGAAGGGAATGAACAACCCTGTCAAAAGTATGTCGTTGTTCACACCTTCTGCGAGTAACCAGGTCGGCTTGCCGTCCAGGTCGTAGGTGTACCAGAAAAAGACGGTGCGTTCGTCGTCCAGGATTTCGACGTTGATGCCATGGCCCGACTGGTCGGGATTGAACCACGCACCGCTCCACGACGGCCGTACATTTTCGGCGTCAGCGAAAGCCGTTACATTAAAGAGAATTAAAACGAGTGAAATCAGGGCTTTCATAAATCACCTCACATTGGAATGACCGCTATTGGATCGTGAGGTTACTGGCTTCTTGCGAGCAGATTGTTGTGAATAATCTGGCGAAGGAATAGCGGACAATACCGCATATCTCAGTATAGAGAAGTCGTTACAGAATCGCGATTTAGTGCATCACTAATGATGCATTTCTGAGTTCCGCAAGGGGTCGGTTGCTGCTAAAGCAACGTGAATTCAGCCTGGTTCTGCTTGCTGGCGCATACCGGCAATCAAGTTGAAAAGGCCGCCAATCTCAGTAGGCGGCCAGAAGCGGACGCTCAAGAAAGTCAGAGGTCAGGCTCCGAGCGAAGCGACGTTGCCTGCGCCGCCTTGTTCGCTCATCCGGTTTGTTATCGTCAGTTGCCGATGAGGTGAGTTTAATCCTCGACGGGTTTCAGTCCGGGTATTTCCCATGTTTGATCGAGAAGTTTCTTGCCCGGGCCATAGGTGCGGAAAACGACGAAGTACTCGCCCTCCGGAGATGGAAGCCAGTTGGATTCTTTGTCCTTGCCGGGCGAATCGTGCTGGATGTACAGGGTCAAACTGCCGTCATCATCGAGCTGATAGTCTTTCTTGAGGCTTCCAATGGCGTAGCGATTAATTGGGTTTTCGACGAAATTGAAAGTCATGTCGTACATCGTGAGCGACCAGAACTCGCTCACCTCCGGTAGATCCCCTTTCTCGAACTTCAGAACGTAGCGATGAGCGCCATCCAGCCGGTCACCCTCCGCATCGGTGGTGGTGTTGATGTAGATGGCCTCTTCCGGGTCATTAGCGATGATGCCGGCCATGCATTGGACCGCGCCCCGGGTGCGGAAGTCTCCCCGGTATCCGGCACGTCCGATGCTCGGGGGCGGGTAGGTCCAGCCGTTGACCTGCTTGCCATAGCCCGCGGTCATGATCGCAAATAGCAGGGCCCGTCCATCGATGGCCGCTCGAGTGAGGCCCTTCTTTGTCCCCTCATCCATCGCATCCACATCCTGACCGGGACCAACACCGATGGATTTCATCAACTCCACCATGAAGGCGTTACGCTCTAGTGGCGGGTTCTCGGTCATGGCGCGATTGATCGTTCTCCACTCGTTTAGCGGGTCCTCGTTGCGGTCGAAGGGCTTCCAAACATCCCGGCTCTCGGGCACCTTCGCATCTGCCTTTCCCCAGAGACTCAAGGGGGTCAATTTGTACTGATCCTGAAGTCGGTTCACGGCGGGGACATCTTCAGGCCCCGTTACCGCGGTCCGCCCGAAGATCAGCACCGCAGTGGTCGGTGACGGTTCCAGCTGCTTCACGCCATCCGGAAGATCGCCCTCCCAGCCCGGCCCGGTAATCGCAAAGTGAGCCGCCTTCGAGCCGGTCGCCCTTGATCCGGCGTAGTCGAAGTTATCCGATGTCATGGAGGCGATTTCGAAGGTGAAGTAGCGCTCCCCCATGTCCGGATGGCTCAGGATGACAGGCTCTTTACCGACATCGAGCCAGGCGATGGAATAGAGCGTGTCGTAGTTCGGGGAACCACCGTCACGGTAGCTGGCGTCCGCAAGTTTCCGCAGATGCCAGAAGTGATTCAGTGGCGCATAGACCGTGGACTCACCCTCCGGCTTCTGCGTGACCCATGTGTATCGGAGCTCGGGAAGGTAACTCCATGGGAAAGCGAAGACATAAGCCTGGACCCCGAGTGTGTAGGCATACTGCTCGCGCCAGTCGTCAGTAGCCGTTTGCTGCTCTTCTGCCGATGTTCGAGGTATCAGCATGAGGACGCCGGCAATCACTAGTGTGACCGACATCAATATTCCTATTGTGTGTTTCATGTGTCTTTCTCCGTTCTCTGACCTTGTATGCGAACAGCTACAAACAAGGACGGTTCAACATAACCCCATTTTCTTATTCTTTTGCGTTTGGGTTGTGGTAGAAACTCAAGCAATTTCAACGTCCTGTCGAATTTCGTGGCGCATACAACGGACAAACAGGGTCACGATCCTGGCGTTCTTATCTGTTTGCCAGTGTCCGCTTTGTCGTCTGACCCCGGTTTCCCGGACCACCTAGTTAAGTGTTTATTCGCCCCTT
>JAPHSC010000365.1 GCA_026193125.1 Gammaproteobacteria bacterium | reverse complement strand
TCGGCGGCTAGCAGAAACAGGAAACCGGAATCCATAAACGCTACCCAGGGTTTGCGTCCATACAAGCAAGAAGGCAAGGCACCTGGAGCTGGCCTCGCCTACCTGGCCTGCATGATCAACCAGTCAGCAGTGCAAACGCCCAATACACAGCAATGGCCATTTGTACGGCGAACGCAGTGAATCGTAGCGTGACAGCAGTCGCCGAGAGTGAGGCCAGGTGAATGATCGATTGAAGGACTCGAGCGCCCAGAAAGACCAGGGCCAGCGAGTCAGTCACCGATGACTTGCCAGCGATAACGGCGATCAACATCAAGCCACCAAATATCGGAAGACCTTCCACGCAGTTGGCGTGAGCCCGGGCGAGGCGCTGCATGAATGGCGACAGATTTGAGTTGTCAGGCGAAAAGCCATTTGCCGGTACAGCCCCGGTCATGACCAGCTTGGTTCGAATGGCCTCCATCAGCACCAGGAGTAACAGGGCCCAGGTAACAAAGCCGGTTAAGGCAAAGAGTGTCGGATTCATCGTCGCTACCTCGTGTTTCCAAGTCGATTGAGGTTGTGAAAGACCAGCTTATCAGTCAAGGTGGAAATTACTATTCTTCACCCTACCCGAGAAAACAGCTTGGAGTGGCTCACTCCGACCCCGTTTTCCCGCTAGCGATCCTTATAGTAGGCCGCAATCTTCGCATGTTTTAGCAGACGATCCGCATGCTTTACCAGCAGCGGCGCTTTGCGGTCCACCAAGTCTGCCGGAATATGATCCAGCACCCCGGAGCGCAGGTGCGCGACCAACGAATAGACCTTCAGATCTGCCACGGTAAGCCGGTTGTCGGCAAAGTACTCTCCACCCCTGGATTCCAGGTAGGCATTGAGGCGCACGAGGTGAACACTCATCGGGCCGGCAGCCAGCGCCTCCCTGGCGGTCTTTTTCGCCTCCGGGTCACCAATGGAAATGGTGGAGCCGATGTGACCATTAAGATCCTCAACCGCATCCATGACTTCATCGCACAGTGCCGCCTGCCAGGGGTCTTCCGGGTACAAATCGGTCAGTTTGCCCACGTAGCGAGTGATGGTGTTGGATTGGGATATGACGGCACCGTCCACCTGGAGCACCGGTAGCGCCCCGAAAGGCGTGCCCGGCTTGCGTGCGGCCCACTCGTTGAACTTGACCCGATCGTCCTCGAAAGGCAGGCCAGCGATGACCAGCGCCAGCCGTACCGGCTCACCGCGACCACCGTCAAAGTCAAAATAGGTCAGTTTCAGCTTGGGCATATGCGGATTCCTTGTGTTTGTTGTTGCACTGTTTTGCGAGGCGGTATGGGAAAGGAAGCTTAGCACTCTGATCAAGCCCGGGCAGAGTTTCTCTTGTGCCGGGCTATTTGTCGTTCGATCCTATTTTTCCATAAATTTCTCCGGCAATTATTTCCAGCCATGAATCCACCGATTCCCATCTTGTAAGTCCTTCCACTCTATTGGAATCGAGCGTTTGGACATGACGGCCTCCAGCGAGCAGAAAATGACCGCTCCCTCCTCGTCAAATTCAATTGCCGACACCAGGAAGTGCTTTTCTCTATTTGTCGGATTGACTGCGGTCCACTTACTATTGAGCAATTTCCTGGGGTTAATTCTATTCACCGGTACTCTCCAAATATCAGAACGCAATTTAAGGTCAGATCGGGCCTTGGCAATTGCGCTTTTACCCCATCTTAATCTGCCCAGGGCCACGTCAAGAAGAAATACACGACGCCGGCGAAGTACAGCGTGCCAAAGATCAGCTTGTTGTAATAGGCCAGCCACTGGGGAAGGTAGATATCGAAGTTGGTTCGTCGATCGTCGGTGTACCGTGCCGCCACGGACGTAAGGGGACAACGCATCCTGTTGGCAACAAGCACGATACACTCGCAGGCGACGATAGCGACCAGCCAGGCGGCCGCGCGATGCCTTCCGAGCCAGGACATGAGGGGAATAGCGAGGATGCAGCCGGCGAACAGAGCCCACACCAGGGTGTGCACTACCTTGATCGTGACCAGGGCGCTGGAGGGCTTCAGAATTGGCCTGGGATCTTGCATTAACCACCCGCAACCCGACGTCGGGATCGGACTCGTATCCTTGCATGTCAGCGCGACCCGAACAAATCGCTGATACGGTTCCGACCTTAGTATTCGCTCAGGCTGGTTGCAAGGAGGAAAAGGTCTCTGACCCCTTTTCCTTAGAAATTCAACGTGTCGGTAGGGCCAGTCGCACACCGATACTTTCCAATACGCCACCGGTTTTCAGGTTAAGGTTCTCGGCAATCTCCAGGAACTCCTGCCAGTCCGTGGTATTGATATGTGCGAAGATCTCGATGTTCTTGGAGAATTCCCCGAATTCGAGAAAGCGAACTCGCCATTCGTTCGTCAACACATGAGGATGCGACCTTAAAATATCACGGAGCTTGTCGAGCGTGTCCCTGAGTTGCGCCTCGGATGTGTCCAGCGCCAGCCGAATTAGCTGTTGATGCAGAATTTGCTTGCGCTCCGAGATATTCTCTATGCTCGCAGTGGCGAACAATGAATTCGGAATCACGACTATATTGTTATTGATTTTTCGGACGCGGGTAGAACGCAGGTTGATTTCCTCAATCGTACCGCTTACGTCACCGCTCGTGCAGAACTGTCCGACCGTAACCGGTTGTTGCGTGTACAGCGTGATGGCTCCAAGAATGTCCTCCATTGGCTTTTGCAGAACGAGCGCCACTGCGAGACCGCCGACCCCAAGGCCGGCGACAAGTGCCGTGACATTCACGCCCACATTGTCCAGCCAGATCGTAATGGCCAGCAAACTAATAAGCACTTTGCATGTAGACGTGACCGGCCTTACCAGCATGAGGCCGCTGTCTCTGCCACGTGCTTGTAGATAGCGTGAATACAGGTCGCGAATCAAATTGATTGTCGCAAACAACAACCATACGACAACCAGCGTGACAACCGTTCCGCCTTCGGCGATGCGATTGGCCGTAGCGCCCAGCCCCAGGTCGCGCAGCACATACGTGCCGAGCGCTACAAAAATTGCGGCCGGTATCGGCCGCGTCAGGTAGCGCCTTACCCGCTCCGTATGGCTCGGACGCCTCCGCGTCACGATTTTGCTTAACGGCCAGGCGATGGCGAGCCATGCAATGGCGGCGACGCTGCCGGCGAGTACGGCCACTATCCAATTGAACAGCTCTACACCCAGGAACGATCCCGACGGCGACAGGCTTCGGACTTTTTCCACGAACGGGCTATACCCGAACTGGGCGTACAGGTCTGGCAGCTCCGCGATCGTCGCATTCGAGATGCGCCAGATTTTACTACCGTTTTCTCCGGGAATTCGTTGCAGATAGATCGGGCGCGAACCCCTGATCGTCACAATCTTGCCCAGCAAGTCGCGATAGCTTGGTAGTCCGTCATCGCCCAGCCCCTCCGGGTCAGGGCTCAGGGCACCGAAGTCAATTTGAAGCTTGCGCGAGATTACAATGTACAGCTGTTCGGCAAGCCTGCTGCCATCGGCGTCGGAGAGGCCCTCAGGCAGGTAACGCAAGTCCAGGTATTTCGATGCAACCTCGTAGTCGCCGAGTTCGGCGGCACGCATGAAGCCCTCGGCTGCCGCAAGCGGTGTACGCTGATCCAGGTTCTCAAGAGCAGGTGTCTCGTTTACATAGGGATTAAGGTCAACGACCTGTTGTGCTAATACCGCACCGGGCAATATCGTAAAGGTTACATACACCATTAGTAGCAAGCGTCTGACACGGTTCCTACACATGTGGGAGACGCCGCTTCCGCATACCACCGTTAACATTGTTGAATACTTGACCATATATTTTCTGGGCTCCAGGCTGCTGCTGAAACTAAGATTCCGCACAGTATTGCGGATGCGTCCGGCGCCCCGGACACAAGGCGTTATGTATTTATTATCTACATTGAAACTCTGTTATTTGTTTCTGACTGCCAACAAGTGATCCCAATGACTCGTATCTCTGAAATTACTCCCGGGCTTAATGTTCAGATATTTCTGCATGCTCAGGGTCATTTCGTAGAGAATATTGGTGGCCGGCTCCAGCACCCAGGCGTGAGCGCATCCGTCAATGCCTAGTAGCTGGGCGGCCAGGGTTGATCTCTGTGCTTTCGTGTTGACTGGTTCTCTTGGTTGACTCATGCCCCGCCTGCGTCCGCCGTCTTGTGACGGCGGACCCAGACGGAGCTCGTCCAGTTGTCTTCGCGAACGCAGTACTTGGCAAGTTACTTGCTGTGCTGCATCTCGGGGAAAAGCCATCCGTCGGCACGTCCTTCACGGTAACCGTATAGGGCGCTATTCCTTCAGCTCAAAATCGCCGGGCATCCAGGTTTTGTCGAAAAAGGGCTGCAGCGGTCCGTAAAGCCTCAGCAGGACGTTGTAACTTTTTCCCGGCATGGTCTGCACCCAGTTACCTTCTTTTCCTGCCGGCGGCGTCGGAGCAAACCAAACCGTGTAGGAGCCATCGGCATTTGCCTTGATGTCAGGACTGTTGCTGTCGACGCCAGCGGATTTTTGATCAGTTTCGAGCACTGACCGCGTCTGGTTATCGTACACGACGAATGACCAGAAATCCTTGGCCGGAATCGGAGCTGGTAACGTGACCGTGTAGGTCTTGCCACCGTCGAGGTAGCGGCCTTCCGAATCGTGCGCACCGATCTCGTAGGCTGAGCCGGTGCCGACTTTAGCCCGCGCCATGGCGGGCGTAATTCCGGTGGCGTAATAGTGGAAGATGATGCGGTCGTCCAGCACACGCTCACCGTTGTTCATGAACTCTGAACTACCGCCTGTAAAGGGCGAGTACCACTGGCGCTGACCGGGATAAAAATACAGGCGCTCCTCACGTGGGCGAAAGGTCAAGGACCTCGCCGTTGCATTGCCGATAGCTACACCTTCAACAAGAATTTTCCTCATGCGAGCGTCGGGCTCGAAAGGCTTTCCCTTTTTGATGCCGATCGACGCGAACAGCCCGACTATCTCAGGATCGAAAGCGCCTGCGGGCTCGTACTGCACCACGGCGTTCAACTCATCGTAGTAGGTGACATCGTTCGCATGAATGGTGTTGATCTTGGCCCCGGAGGCGAACACAACCTTGCCCTTGGGCGGGTTACTAATTTTCGACAAAGGATAGACGCGGAACTTGGTGCGCAGACCCTTGGTAGCCGCTTCCAGACCGGCCTCCTGCACGATGGCACGCAAAAACATCCAATTGCGGTAGGTCGGCGTCCTGACGACGCGATAACCGTCCGGAAGCGTGCCAGTATAATCTGGACCCACGAAGATAAATTTCCCGCCCTTGCCCTGATTAGGCCCGGTTGCCCCGAGATCCGTAACATGGCGGAAGAACGCGTCGTCGACCGCGCCGACCAGCATCCCTGCCGGCACGTCGACGATAGCCGGCTCGTCTTTGACGTTGATCTCGGCGAAGGCATAGGGTGTCGAGGTATTGAAGGTCAATGCAAGAGTGCGGGCGTCACCATAGTTCTCCCAGAGGACCAGGTCACCAGGCTTGGCACCAGCCTGCTTCAGTCCCTCAAGCATTGCGTAAATTGAAGTGGCAGGCATGCCAGTCAGGAATGCTTCGGCTGCGCGCGACGTATCCAGAAAATCAATCGTCTTGCGGACCGTTTCGTCGCTGGGCATGCCATCAAAAAAGTCCAGCGTGCCAAGCAGTGCGGTCTCCACAGTATTCGGTGTCAACAGGGATTCTGGAACGTCCGCTTTGTATTTGGGTTCAGCGGCAGAAGCTGTGGCAATAGCGCCGAGCAATAGTGCCGCCAAACTTGGCAGCGTGAGTGCAAAGTTGTTCCTATTCATAATTCTCCAATCCTTAATTCGTGAATATATTTTCCCGAGCAGGTATCACGGGACTTGGCTACTCGACTGGCGTCAACGGCGGCATTTGATAATCACGCATCTTCTACACCTCCGGACGATAGGCTCTGACAAGTCATTTTCGGTCGTTTGTACTCTATGCTGCTTCTAATCAGAGCCTATTGCATTCAGTGGCGGCCTTTGAGGGCGCCACTGAACACGGAGGCGACTAGCGATTACTTAACCAGCTCGATTTCACCTGGACGCCAGGTCTTGTCAAACCATGGCTCGGTGGGGCTATAGAGACGCAAAAGCGAGAACCAGCCCTTACCAGGAACAGTCTGTATCCAGTTCGCCTCCATGCCGGCCGGGGATTTCGGTCCGAAGTAAAGATCGATCGAACCGTCATCGTTGACGATCAACTTGTCGCGCTGACTTTGCTTGCTTGGGAAGGGCTGATCTGTCTGGAGTTCGGAGCGGGTCTGGGGATCATAGACACACACAGACCAGAATTTCAGAGCAGGAGCATCTTTGGGGATATTCAACTTGTACGTCTTGCTTCCGTCGAGGTAGTTGCCATCGGCGTCCAGATATCCCCAGGCGTATTGAGAGCCCTTTCCGACCAGCTTCATCGCCATCGCTGGCGTGTTCACTGTTGCAAAATAATAGTAGAGGGTTCGTGCATCCAGGTTGCGCCCACCCATACCCTCATTTTTGAGGAACTGATAGTTATTGCCGGGGTAACCCCTCTTCCAGTAGCTGCCCTCATAGAGGAATTCATCCTGGTTACGTTCATCCCAGAGGAAGGAGCGTGCCGTTGCGTTGGCCACCGCTACCGCATCGGTCAGGATTTTTCTCATACGCGCGTCCGGCGCAAAAGGCTTGCCCTTTTCGATACCGATAGAGGCAAACAGTCCGCGCAGCTCGGGGTCAAGCATCTCGACGGGTTCACGATCAATCACGGTGTGAAGTTCCTCGTAAAACTCGAAGGTGTTGGCGTGAATCGTGTTATACGCTTTGCCGGAGGCGCTGATGAATTCCATCTTCGGAGGATTGTCTTTCTTGGCCAGGGGATAGATTTTCAGGCCCTCCCTCCACATCTTCGCAGCGGCATCCGGCTTGCCGTCAACCAGGAATCCTCGCAGGGCGACCCAGTTCACATAGCTGGTGGACTTGGC
>JAPHSC010000059.1 GCA_026193125.1 Gammaproteobacteria bacterium | reverse complement strand
TGTGCATCTCGGCCCTGGCGATATGCACCGGGTCACCCGAATTGATCTCATCGTCATAGTCAAAGACCTGGAAGGAGTGAGTCGCATGGATATAGGAATCCAGTGAACGCGACTGCATTTCCAGGTGACTGCCGCCAGAGGTCGTCACGTGGCAGTTCTTGCAAGCCTGCACCGTGCTTCTACCGGAACCACCGTGGAAGGTTACCGCCAGCTTGTCATGGCAGGCTTCGCACTTCTCGGTATCGGCGATAAAGGCTTCTGCAACAGCGGCACCAGTTGCCACATCAAAGCTTGCAGTCACCGCGTCAAGACCCGTGTTCACACCGTCAGCAGTGGTGTAACGCGGCGCAATGGTAACCATCGCATTCTTGACAACGCCATCCGCGATCAAGGTCGGAATGTCATTGGTGGCTTCTGCCGCATAGGTAGCCATGTCCATCGCTACGGTCCAGGCAAGACCGTCGACACCCACCGGTGTAAACACGAACAGTGCATTCGTGTCGTCAGGCTTGGCTTCGTACCGCAGGCCATTGGCATCCCGAGTGTGAGAGGCAACGATGAACTGGTTGCTGTCCCAACCGTACAAGGAGAAGTAGATGTACGGGACGATGTCGGCATCGTTTACGCTGAACTCGACCGTCACCACATTGCCGGCTACGGCGATGCTATCAATCGAGGCGGTAAAGTCGTCGGCATACCGGGCTCCGGTTGCATCAGCGATACGTGCATCGTAGCCACTGTGCAGTTCGGCGAACGTCGGGTAACCAGCCTGCCCATCATGGCAATCCTGGCAATCCATATCGATATTATGGAAGGCAACATTTCCTGCTGCCCATATGGCCGTCATCGCCGGCGCACGTGCGCTCTGGTAGTACTCTTCCGCAGGAACGGTTGCGCCACTGGCATCAACATATGACGGCCAGGCGTCCGTACCATTTACCGGATGACAGCTCTTGCAGGTCTCAGCCGTGAAATTCGCATCGGCCGTGATCAGGTCAAGCTTGCCGGCATGGCAGGTTTCGCAATTCGCCATCGACTGCGGATACGGGAACTCCATGGCATGTGACATATGCGTGTCGTTCATGAGGCTTCTGGTGTAGGTATAGTCAGCCGTGGCAACCTCGCCAGTTGCCCAGTCATAAGGCTCGTCAACCATGTACTGCCATTCCGGATGGCCACCATTCGTATCATCTACATGGCAAGCATGGCATTGCGTGAAGTCCGGAGCGCCTGCAACCTTGGCTGCGATATTGCCGTGCTTGTTATAAGGAGCACCATGACATTTTTCGCATGCCTCAACATTGGCCGTGGATACGAACGTGGCAATATTACCGATATCAAAAACGTCGTGCGCCAAATTGTCGTACAAGGCGACGCGCGCGGCCGTATTGACATCAGCGATGTCGAGCTGGTCCGTGGCAATCTTGCCGATGATCGCGCCACCAACGAAGGCTAACGGGTCATACGACAAATTCTGTACCAGCGTATACGTGCCGTCTCCGTTACTTGCTGCGAGGGAAGCGTCCAGTGCGGCGTAAAAACCGCCACCTGAATTGATCCAATCGCCACCGGCATCGCGCTGAGCGACATAAAAACCGATCGAGTCAACTGACGGTTTCGCGCCAACTGTGTCGATAAGTGGCTGGCCAGCAACGTCAATCTTGAAGGTCATGGTCAAATCCCAGCCAGCGGCAGCAGCAGCTGTCCCCAAGCCAGTAATCTCCAACGCAAGGTTAGAGTCAAGATACTTGTCGTACGCGGCCTGGTGCATATCGCCGACTGGACCGTGACACGTGGCGCAAGATTCAGCCTTGGCCAGGGTAATGGGATCAGCAGTAGCATCTACACCATCCGCACCGTCCGCACCATCCGCTCCTGGTGGTCCGGCTACGCCGGGCGCACCGTCGGAGCCGTCGCTACCGCAGCCTCCTAACGCAAATACAGCGGCAAGCGTTGCCGCGGCAAGTAATGTCTTCCAACTAGCTTTCATGATTGCCTCCCCGGGCGCGTGCAAAGCTCTAAGAATTCCCCACAAAACTATATTCAGGGTGAGTCTTGATTTGGAGTCAGTCTTTTCTTGTTGACTCGTTGTTAAAACAGCCCCGGAAATCCTTCCTGGGACAGGTACTCATTCGAACAGAAAAGTTAACAAAAATTAATACGTAGTTAACCGCAATAAGTAGCGGCTTGTTCGCTGGAAAAGAGGATTTTGCTAACTCTGATCCCGGGGTATCGAAGGCGGCGCAAGCATCGCATTACACGCAATTGGCGAACCGACCTGCGGTAACTACCTACCTCGGTCTTTCTTGAACTGGATTACGCGTTCGACCTACACCAAACGGTGCCCTCGCTTCGCTCCGGATTACTCCCCTGGCTTGGCATCGGGCGCTTTGGCGGGCGCCGCATACCATTGTTCCGGGGGAACCATCTTGGGCTGTGGGGTATCGCTCTCGTATGCCGGAGTCATGATGGCCACGCCATATTGGTTGAACACATCCAGGATATTGCGATGAAGGTCTGTATAGATTCGCTTCATCGCCGACGGATCATCGCAATATGCATTCAGTTCATAAGTGACGGCGAAATCGCCAAGTGAGGTCTGCAGCACAAATGGCGCCGGTTCGCGCTTGACGGCCGGTGTGCGTTCCGCCGCCATCAGCAACATCGCCTCCACCTGCCGCCAGGGCGTCTCATATCCGATACCCACTGTTGTGTGCAGGATTAACCCACTGGTTTTGGCCAGTCTACTGTAATTGGTAACATTTACGCTGAGTATGGTGGAATTCGGAACAATGATTTCCTCATTCTTCGTCGATCGCATGTGGGTGACCTGCATGCGTATGGACGTCACCTCACCAAGATCCTGGCCCACCTGAATCCAGTCCCCCAGGGCGAATGCCCGTCTGTAGGTCATGGCGTAACCGGCGATAATGTTGGAAATAAAGGACGACGATCCCAGGGAGAAAATCACACCAATGAATAGCGAGATGCCCTTGAATGCGTCTGAATGGGAGCCTGGAATATACGGAAAGGCAACGACCAGCGCGAATGCAATCACCAGGATGCGAACAATACGGTAGGTGGGCAGTCCCCAGTCCGCATCGAATCCGGAAAGTTTCACGGAGCCCTGCTGGACGGCGCTGAAGAACAGTTTGACCGTACGCAGCACAAATCGGGTAATTACCACAAGTATTGCCAGGAAAACCAGGTCCGGTATGGTCGCCAGCAGACCGCTACCCATGGTCACCAGTGGCGAGACCACTACATTCAGAAGACCGGCGGCCGCTGCCCGGGTGGGCGGAAACTGGGCCAGGGAGAATTGCAGAACCACAAACCCACAGGTCAATCCAAGCAGCGCATGAGCGCCACCCAGCATCCCGCGCAGGGCCGCCCACATTTGCTCGGCCTGCAACACCTTGAAGCCCTCCACCTCAAGGTCATCCAGCCGCGTGCGATAGTATCGGGTGAGTTTGTAATCCAGCAGGCGGTACAAGCGGAACAGACCGTAAAGCAGTATCACCATCACCCCTATGGCGGCCAGCGAAAAGGCAGCGCTACGGGCCAGGGCCCGGGGCTCCCTGGCACTGCGATAGTTGGTGATTGCTCGTGCGATGCTCGTCCGGTATACCTCCGCCAGCATCCTGCGCTCCAACCCCTCTACCCTGGCATCGGCATCGACCACCATAATGATCGGCATACCCTTGGCCACAATTTCACTACCCAGCGGTTTTTCCTCAACCCTGATATCTTCGACAGCGATCTTGTCATCCCGGGCAATCGCGACAATTCGGCCAGCAACCTGCGCGGCACGCTCCTCGGCAGGATAAGAGGTTACACCCCGCACCCTGAACATGGCGACGCCATCAAGAAGAACGGGCTCGGTACGAACCGATGCGCCCACGTGTTCAGGAGACAGCGCATCCGGGTTATCGACAGGGGAGCCCGAGTCAGCCCATGCAGGTGACATGCCGCCCGTCGATAGCAGCAACAGGAGCATCGCGGCACCCACATG
>JAPHSC010000158.1 GCA_026193125.1 Gammaproteobacteria bacterium | reverse complement strand
TGGTCTGGGAAGATGTCCTGGAGGAATCCGCACTGCTGGCGGACCATGTACCTGCCTCTTCCATGGTTGTGGAAGTAATGCAGGCATACCGCACATCCGCAGAGTATTTGATCGACATTCCTCATCCCGAGCTTGCTCTGAATGATAACGTCGGAGCGTTTGCAGCCTGGGCCAGGCGCTATGCAAGCAAGCTGACTGAGAGGGGATGGGTTGATCCGTCCCACCTGCCCAAAGTAATTGAGAGGTATCTTGATGCCGGCCGACTAAGGCCTGAACCGGTCAACCTAGTGTGCACCGAGGACATTTGCCCGGCTCACAAACGATTGCTGGAGGCCATGACCTCGGCCGGTTGGAAGGTTAAGCTGATACGCCCGGAGCAGCCCCGCGGTCGGGCTGTCAAAGTCCAGGCGGCAAGTCCTGAGGAGGAGCTTGAGCAAGCTGCGCGCTGGGTCAAGCAACGCTTGCTGTCGGCATCGGAGCAGCGTCTGGCGGTCATTGTCCCCGACCTGGCTGACAGTCGTGACCGGGTGGCGAGAACGTTTACGGAAATATTGGCCCCGAAATCCTTGTTGCCCGGGGCGGACGGAAACGCCCTGCCGTTTCATATTTCCATAGGACACTCGCTGGCGGAGCAGCCCATGATAAGTCAGGCCCTGGCGTTGCTGGACTGGGTCGGCGGAGACACCAGCCTGGGTAATGTAAGCCGAGTGTTAAGGGGACAGTACCTGGCGCCAGATTCTGAGGCGGTCTGGAACAGAGCCGCTTTGGAGGCCAATTTGCGCTCCAGGGGCTGGCGTAACGTGGAGCTTGCCAGCGCGCTTTTGCGCAACCGCGAGAGCAAGGAACCAGACCCCGGTATCGAAAGCACCCTGGCCCCGCTGTCTGCATTGACAGAGACGGAGCGTGCCCCGGCGTTCCCGAGCGTCTGGGCTGAGCGATTTGACCGCTGGCTTGGCCAGGCCGCGTGGCCAGGGTTCCGATCATTGAACAGCGAGGAATACCAGGTACTGGACGCCTGGAAAAACCTGCTTGGAGATTATTCCCGATTGGATCAGGTTATCGGGCAGCTGGATATAAAATTGGCGCTGGCCAGGTTAAAAAAGCTTGCCCGCGACAAGGTGTTCCAGGCGGAAGCCAAAGATCTGCCGGTGCAGATCATGGACCCGCGAGAGGCCCAGGGTCTGCATTTCGATGGTGCGTGGATGCTGGGCTGGCATGACGAAGCGTGGCCGCATCACAGTTATCCATCACCTTTTCTTCCGATTGCGGCCCAGGTCGCGGCGAGGGTGCCCGGCTCGAGTCCGGATGTGCAGTATGAGGCCGCGGTGGCAACGTTTGACCGTCTGGGAGGATTGGCGGCCGAGTGTGTGTTCAGTTGGGCGGCCAGCCAGGATGAGCGTCCACTGCGGCCTAGCGCGCTAATTCGCAGCTTGGCTACTGGCTCCCCGAAACTTGCAGAACACGAATATTATTGCCAGACGTTGCAACGCAGCGGTGACGCAGAACCCCGCCCGCTGGTGGCCTTGCCAGTCATACCTGCCGGTTTACAGGTATCCGGGGGTACCCAGATCCTGGAGCACCAGTCGAACTGTCCGTTTCGTGCTTTCGCCCAGCACCGGCTCAAGGCGGAGGCGCTGGAATCACCTGGTCCGGGTATCGAGGCTCGAGAGCGGGGAAAACGCATCCACCGTGCCATGCATGGTATCTGGGATCGTCTCAGGTCTCACCAGCGGCTCTGTTCGCTTGAGCTGGAGGCATTGCATAGCTTGGTGGAAGAAGAGGTAGAGAAGGCCTTTGTGGGGGTATCGGTAAACGCTTCAGGTCAAGGGCGGGGGCGGCTGGTGGACATGGAGCGCGAGCGGGTGTCCAAGCTGGTTGCGACTTTAATGGAACTCGAGCGGGGTCGACCGCCCTTCACAGTTGAAGAGCGTGAGCAGGGTACGGTTGAAGAGCTCGGCGGGTTGCTGTTGAGTATTCGGCCAGACAGGGTGGATGTACTTCCGGACGGTCGCCAGATGGTTCTGGATTATAAGACGGGTCAGGCCAATCCAGCTGACTGGTTGCGTGACCGACCCACTTCGGTGCAACTGCCAATTTATCTGATTGCCCGCGCTGGGCAGGGTTTTGGTGCCCTTTTCGTTAGCCTTGGCGCCGGCAATGTGATGTTCGCAGGCATCCTGGCTGACGATGACATGATGCAGAACGACAAGAGCCAATGCCGACGCCTGGACTGGGCCAAAAGCACGGGTTTCCAGACCTGGGATGAGCTTTTGTACGCGTGGCGAGCTCGGTTTGTGCGGCTGGCAGAGGAGTTCAGGCAGGGCGAGATCCAGGTCGACCCGGCCGACAAAGGTAAGGTTTGTGAGTACTGTCACCTGGGCACCCTGTGCCGGGTGACTGAAAGAGGCCGGGCGGTTTCTGATGACCAATAGTCAGCAAAACCCGCTCCCGCTTGATGCCGATGCGCGCGAGCAAGCACTGGATACCATTGACTCCTTTATCGTCCAGGCACCGGCAGGTTCGGGTAAGACCGAGCTGCTCATCCAGCGTTACCTCAAGTTGCTGGCCCTGGTTGAATCACCCGAGCAAGTGTTGGCGATTACCTTTACACGCAAGGCGGCGGGTGAAATGCGGGACCGGGTCCTGCAAAGCCTGGTCATGGCCCAGCACCAGGCTCCCGAGCAGCCCCACAGAAAGCTGACCTGGTCATTGGCCAGGAATGTGCTGGAGCGGGATGCGAGCCAGGGATGGGACCTGCAAAGTCGGCCGGGGCGGATGACGATCATGACGATCGACTCGTTCAATTCGGTGCTGGCCAGGCGCATTTCCATGCCTGCGGGTTTTACGGCATCCGCCGGGATCAGCGAGCGGCCGAAAGAGTTGTATGACCTGGCGGCAGAAAGGGTGCTTGAAAGCCTCGGATCAAAGCACCTGGGCGGTAGAAGCATTGAAATATTGGTGTCACATCTGGACAACAATCTGCCACGGGTGGTGGCGCTGTTGTCGAACATGCTGGCGCGCCGCGACCATTGGTTGCGCTATCTCAATGACGATATCGTGGGTATTCATCGCGAGTTCCTGGAGAGCTCGATTACCCGTGTGATTGATGAAAGCCTCCAGGGTGTGGCCCGGGCGATGCCGCCAGGTGTGCTGCAGGAACTGGTTTCGGTAGCTGCGCTGGCGGCAGAGTTTGCGCCGGAAACTGCTGCGAGCGTCCACCGGGTCGCCACCCTGGCAACCCCCCCGCTGCCGCGGGCCAGCGAGGTGGATGTCTGGAAGGCACTAGCGGATATGCTGTTAACCCTTGGCGGGGCCGTTCGAAAATCCGTCAACGTCAGTATGGGATTCCCGCCGGCAGAGAAGGACCTCAAGCGCAGGATGACAGCCCTGCTGGATCAGTTGCGGGAGACAGAGGGGGTGGAGTCGGCGTTGGATTCGGTGCGGAAATTGCCACCATCACACTATACAGATGGCCAGTGGAGGGTGCTGGAGTCCCTGATGGTCGTGCTGCAACTGGCGGCGGTAGAGCTGAATGTGCTGTTTGGTGAGCGCGACCAGACCGATTATGTGGCGGTGGCCATGGCGGCGGTGCGCTCCCTGGGCTCGGAGCAGGCACCCACGGATCTGGCGCTGTATCTTGATCATCGCCTGCAGCACATCCTGGTAGACGAATTCCAAGATACTTCCAACGGCCAGTACCAGTTATTACGGCAACTGGTGGCTGGCTGGACGCCGGGGGACGGACGCACCCTGTTTTGCGTGGGGGATCCCATGCAGGCGATTTATCGCTTCCGTGAAGCCAAGGTGGGCTACTACCTGGATGCCAGGGCTCGAGGCATTGGAGAGTTGCGGCTACGGCCGCTGACCCTGGAAGCGAATTTCCGCAGTCGCCCGGGCATTGTGGACTGGGTAAACCAGGTGTTTCCTGAGGTGTTTCCACCCGAGGAAGACCAGAGCATGGAGGCTATTTGCTACAGCCCCTGCCAGGCAACCCGGAACCAGGGCATAACGCCGGCGGTCGAACTACATGGATTTCTCGGCAGAAATGATAACGCCGAGGCCGCCTGTGTCGTGACCCTGACCCGGCAGGCCTTATCCCGGAGCGCCGATGGACAAATCGCCGTGCTGGTCAGAGCACGCCCCCACTTGAGGGCCATCACGGAGGCGTTCAGACAGGCCCGGATAAATTACCGTGCCGTGGACATCGAGAGTCTGGCAGATCGTCCCGTGGTGCTGGACCTCTTGGCCTTGACCCGGGCCTTGCTGCATCCGCATGATCGCACCGCGTGGCTGAGCGTGCTGCACGCGCCGTATTGCGGTTTACACGAGGCGGATCTGTTATGCCTGGCCGAGTTTTCGGGCAAGCAAAGCATCGCCAGGGTACTGGCCGAAGGGGAGTTCCCTGGTCTGTCCGAGGATGGTCTGCGGCGACTCGATCGCTGTGCCCAGGTCCTGAACACGACCATGAACCAGCGCGGCAGGCGAACCCTCATGCAGTCGGTACACGGTGCGTGGCTGGCCCTCGGTGGGCCGGCTGCGGCGACCGGTCCGGGGGATTTGGAGGACGCCGAGTCATTCTTGTCGATCTTGGGACAAGCGGAGCAGGGGGGTGACCTGGATGATCTGCAGATCCTGGATCGTTTGCTCATGGAGCAGAGGGCCGCCGGACTGTCCGCGGCAGATTGCCGTGTGCAAGTCATGACTATTCACAAGGCCAAGGGCTTGGAGTTTCATACTGTGATTTTGCCGGGCCTTGGCCGAATTGGCGCCAATACCGAATCGGCCCTGCTGCGTTGGCAAGAGGTGATTCGTCATGGGGAAAGAAATGATTTGTTGCTGGCCCCGCTCGCTCCAAAAGGCGACGATCAGGATCCTCTACACGCCTATCTCGGTAGAATGGAGCGCCAGCGCGACCAGCAGGAACTGCGCAGGTTGCTGTATGTGGCGACCACCCGCGCCAGGGAACAGCTGCATTTGCTGGGCCATGCCAGGGAATATAACGACGGCAGTGTGAAAGCGGATTCGGGCAGTTTGTTGGGGCTGCTTTGGGCTTATGCCCGGCCAAGATTTGAGGGTCTGGAGGCGTTCGAGAAAGGCGCCGAGCCCAGCCTGCAAGACAAGCCATTGCTGCGCCTGGTGAGCGAATGGGAAGCACCTGAACCAAGTCAGCCTGATTATCTGTTGCCCGATTCTGATACCGCGACGCGTGCTGAGGAGCCACGAGTGGAATATGACTGGGCATCTGAGTCTATCCGCCTGACTGGCACCGTGGTACATCGGTGGTTGCAACGCATGGCGCAGGATGGCGAAGGCGCCTGGACTGCGCAGAGGGTGCGCGAGGATATGCCTGCTATCCACGTGGCACTGAGGTCCCTGGGTATGCCCGGAGACCGCTTGTCCGTTGCGGGCGCCAGGGCGGTGGATGCCATACTCGGAACCTTGAATGACAGTAAGGGGCGTTGGGTTCTATTCGGTGATCACAAGGAATCATGGACCGAGCTCGCCTTGACCGGGGTCAGCAATGGCGCGACGGTAAATGTGATCATGGACCGGGTGTTTATCGCCGCCGACGGCACTTTGTGGATCGTGGATTACAAGAGCAGCCGCCACGAAGGCTCAGGATTGCAGGCATTTCTGGACAGTGAAAAGCAACGTTATGCAGGGCAGCTGGAACGCTATATGCGGCTGGTCGGTCATTGGCGACCTGATTTGCCGGTCAGGGCAGCGTTGTATTTCCCCTTGATGAGCGCCTGGTGCGAACTTTAGTCGAAATCTGATCTATAACGCGCCGCTATGATGCAGGCGATAGCGTCCATCCGGCAACTGCTCACCGACCATTGGCAGCATGGATTTAAGGTCCTCCGGGGTGTCGGACGTCGCCCCCACCGCGGACTCGAGAATATAGCTGCGATTGCCAGCCAGTATCAGTTCACCGTCTACTTGCAGGGGGCCCGAGCGCGTGCTTATCAGGCCCTTGATGGCGCCGTCATCTGCCCTGCTGCCGTCAAAGCTCGCGCTGTATGTTCCCAGCGCCATCGGTTTGGGAATGTTCTGAACAAGGTTGCCCAGTGCGACCACGCCCTTGATGCGCGTCGGCCAGCCATCCTGCAATTCTGCCTGCTCGATTATCAGACTCACCCTGCCACCCAGCATACCGGCAGGGAAGTCCCTGGCCAGGTAGGCCAGCGGCAGGCTGCCTTTGACGTCATTTATCTGGGCAAATCCGCCAAACCCGATGGCGGCCCTTCCGCTCAGGGCGCCATCGGGTAGCTGGGCATCAAGCCCCAGCTCCAGGCGAGCACGTAACAGACTCGAGGGAATGACGTGCCAGCCAAGTTTGCCGGCTGCGATCTTATTGACCACCAACTGCCTGGCAGACCCATTCCATACGGTGCCGGCCACGCCCTCCAGTGAGACGTTTGCGGGCAAAAAATAAGTAATCAGGCGTGCCGGCGCATTGGCGACAAGACCAATGAAAAAGCCTGCAATACCCAGTATGAGCAGTCGTTTGAAATTCACGGTTGGCCCCGCTGCAAGGTCAGGCTGGCTTGCACCTGGCCCACCTGGTCAGTCGTTTCAAAGGCCGCACTTTCGATTTCTATGCCGTAGTTGCTGTGCAGCAATCCAAGCCAACCCATGACCTGGTTAAAAGAGGCATTCTCAAATCGCACTCGAATCTGGTCGGTGCCAGCCGGCTGGTTTCGCTTCAGAGCACCGGCTAGCCCGGTTTCGCGTGTGCTGCGGTCGACAATGACGACCAGGGATTCGTCTGCGGTCGGCATTTTTGCACTGATAGCCTGGCGATTCCCCATCTCGGCGGCAGTCGCGCGAAGATCGGCCAGCAAGAGCGACTTTTCCTCAACCCGCTGACGTGCCGAATTCGCTTGCATAAACAAGGGTCGCAGGCCCAGCCACAGGATCAGGAATGCGATCAGAACTATCGCGCCGACGGTGATCACAGACCGCTCCCTGGGCTGCAGGCTACTCCACCAGGCGTTCATGGTGCGCTCCCTGCGATTTCTATTCGACCTTCCACGCCATCTGACCGTGGATTAGCTGATTGAATGGTGACCTGAAAATGTCCGCTTTCCTGCATCCGTTTTTGCAATTGGTCCAGGGTGGTCACGTCCGGTACTTTCAAACGCAGATCCAGTACCTGGTTTCGATAACTTGCCGTCTCCACGCGCGTGTCCTTTAGTGCAGGCAGGATTGAACCCAGGGCCACGACCGTATCCAGAAACTGGCTGGAACTTCCTGGAGATTGTCCTCGCAGGCTTTGCTGAAGCATATCCAGTTGGCGGCGTGGATCATTAATGCGGGCGCTACCGGGAAATACCTGCTTGAGGGAAACCTCCAGCGCGGCATCAAGTTGTGCTTCAACACTGGCAAGGCGCCACAAGGTAGCGGCTTGTACCAGGCACACAACGACCAACAAGGATGCGGCCAGCGTGGCGGGCAAGCGCCAGGGTTTTATTACACGTTGCCAGTTTGATTTGGGCGCGAATTTACCCTGCTGCAGATTAACCAGGCCCTTGCGAAACAGGCCGGCAGCAAGTTGCGGCAAGCTACCAGCCGCCATTTCACGAAACTCCGCCCCTGGAAAACGTGCACGGAACTTTTCCATCCATTGCTCACGCTGGTTACCCAGCGAGTGTTCCAGGTAAACCATCACCTGGGCCTGGGCCGCATCCACTTCCTTGCCCGCTGTCTGCTCGATAATCTGGCTTGCCGTTGTCAGGACAGTGTCCAGCATTACCGGGTCGATGGCGAATGCTTCGCCACTGGGGAGACGCAGCATCACAGATCCTGGCTCGACAATGGCCGTAACAGTGCCCGGGATGTCGGGGAGACCCTGCAATTCACTATAGATCGCGTTAGCCTGTATGCCCGCCTCTCGTAAGGCGTCCAACCAGTCCTGGAAAATAGGCAGAGAAATTGCGGTGACCGGGATTCTTCCATCGTCCCGTCTGGCCCCGACGGCAAAATGCATTTGGCCAATATCCTCCGCAAACTGATCTTCCAGCGCGAAGGAGGCAACCTGCAGCTGTTTAGCTAATCCCTTGACCGGGATATCAGCGCTGGTTACCACGGTTTGGATACCCGGAATCAATACCAGTACCCTGCAGTCGCTTGCGTCTTTGGCGGCATCCGCCAGTGGTCCGCGCTGCTCCTCGCCCTGTGCTTCACCTTCAGGACCAGTAATCAGCCAACTAGCGTCCTGGTCGGGCGATAGGCCTAAACGAATTATCAATGTAGATGACATGATCTATATACTGCCAAAGGTTCTTATCAGGGGCCTCACCTGGCCAGAGCTGTCTCGCAGCAAAAGACTGTACATGGTGAGGCTGTATGTGCCAATAGTTACTCTTACCGTCAAGCGAAAGTAATCGCTCGACAGCGCGAG
The DNA here is from genome assembly GCA_026193125.1 of Gammaproteobacteria bacterium. GTDB lineage: Bacteria > Pseudomonadota > Gammaproteobacteria > Steroidobacterales > BM003 > CAKZML01. Next base: position 4,936 of record JAPHSC010000158.1, on the reverse strand, counting down.
GGTTGGCATGATGTCCGGCTCAACGATAGCCGCGAAAGACTGAAGATCAGGAAAACCTTCCTCAGCTGCCTCGGCGGCCAGGGATTCAGCCTGGATGATATCGATACCTTCTCCCAGCGATAGCAGCACCACCGGAGCCGCAGTGTTCACGTTCAGCTGAGTGCCAGGGGGCAGGACAGTGACATAGGGTAGCAGTAGTCTAAAGGACTCCTCGTTCATGCCTTGCACGGCCTGCAATTCGGTGATTGTCGTGATGTAGGTGTTGGGTGTCCGGTAGGGCACGTCCGAACCTGTGTAGAAGTCGTCCTCGGCACCATCCGGGAAACTGCTTTGTGTATCCGGGTCTATCCAGTCGGCCACGACTCCGGCCAGGCTGGGATTGATGTCCAGGGCCACCAGCAGGCGTTGAAACTGGGCCATCTTATACGGGTCCGCCTCGCCATCGGAATTAACCAGGTTATTCAGGTTGAACTTTCCCTGCATGTCTTCAAGAATACCCTGTACCAAAAACCCGTCGGCGGGGAGGGGGGGCAGCTGCATCGCCCATTCCTCGCCCAGGTGATCGGTGGAAGAATTTTCCAGGTCATCTCGAAGAACCTCGCTGGCCCAGGCTTCTGCCCCCAGTGCCAGTTGTCTGGACTGCTGGGTCGCCAGCAAACTTTGCGCCCGGCGCTGATCCAGCGAAAAATCAAAGGTCAGGGTAGTGGCCACCAGGGTAGCCATGGCGACGATCAGCAGGGCGATTATTAACGCCATACCCTTTTGCCGCTTCATCCCCGGACCTCCAGCATGCGTTCGAGGCGCCCAAATCCGTCCACATCCAGCGTGATTTCCACGGCCAGCGGTCTGCTGCGCAAGCCAGCGGGACCAGCGGAATCCAGCGGCGGCCATTGGGATGTCCACTTTCTGGATCCATCCATGAAGCGTATTTCAAACTGGCGAACACCCCGCAATACCACCGTATCCAACGGCACAACCGACAATGTCGCATCCATTACCAGCCAATGGCGGCGGATCAGTTGATCTTCCTCCAGAAAATAGGCAATTCGCTCCTGGGTTGAGCGGGCATGGCCAAGGGGATTCGACCAGCCCCCTCTCGATAATTCCAGTCGGTATTGCTGGGACATATCGCCAAAAAACGCGGGACGTTTACTATCGCCCACGGGATCGCGCACGGGTCTGGGAACGGACTGGAGTACGTCCTGTTCGATTCGGCGCATGGCCATCTGCAACTCGCTGAGGTGATCGGCAGATTCGGCGGCCGCCCGCGAAATAGTCTGGACCTGCTGAAACCCTCCGTAGGTCATGAGCGCGAGAACCATCGAAATGGTCATCGCAACCAGCAATTCAATCAGGGTGAAGCCTTGCTTATTCGCGGCCACTGGGTGCTCCCGCCCAACTGCTGTCGGCGTCGCTGACCGGAACCGGAGCGCCCATGAAACCGCTAAGGGTTATCAGGTTAGTTTCCGGATACATGTCATTGGCCACGGAAATGTCAATCCGGCGCAGATTGGCTACACCGGTTTCGGACACCTTCTGCGTCCAGAGCCAGCGTGTTTCACCCATTTCCTCCTCGCCGGTGGTTTCGTCGACCTCCGGTACGCTGGCACCCAGGCGTACGTAGGCAAGACGGTTTTCGGCGACCCAGGAGGCAATAGTCTTTTCGCGCAGGTAAGTGGCATTGTAGATGTGCTGGTTCAGGCTCAGGAACACCGCGCCGAGACCCACGGCAACTACCAGCAAAGCCACCAGGACTTCGACCAGGGTGAAACCCTGACTTTTCTCGTTACCTTTCAACCAGGGTCTCCGGGTTGCGGATCAGTTGCCCTGCAAGTGTACCTCGTAACCACTCCGATTCATCGCTGAACTCTGTATACATTTCCAGGTCGAAGCCGGTGAACTCGCCGCTGGAGAGTATCGCAATATGGGGTACCAGGCGTTCTGCATTTTCCTCAACATCCAGTGGAACCTGCTGACCTTCGACAAGCAAGTGAAATCGCTGTCCGGGCGCCAAATCACGCGAGCGCAGTCGGGGATCCAGACCCTGATCTTCCCACAGACTCTTGTCATAGTTGTATACCAGGAATCGATATTTGTCCGGTTCCAGCAGCAGGCCATAATCCCGGCCCTGGAGCAGGGCTTCGTCGCTGACCAGTTGCACCAGTGCGGTCAGCCGGTCCATCTCGCGACGCAAACCGCGAGGGTTCTCGACCATGCTCATGGACAGGGTCGCCATGCCCGCTACAATGCCGACAATTGCAACCACCACGAGGATTTCCAGCAGAGTGAAACCAACTTGTCGGCAACGCGATTTGACTAACATGGGCATGCGGTCTTCACCAGTTCCGATCAGGCTGCCGGTTGCTCATTCTGGCTGTGCCACGCGTATCTATTCGGCCCAGTTGCCAATATCTGCAGTAACCCCTTCGCCACCGGTTTGTCCATCCGCTCCCATGGACCAGATATCCATTTCGCCCTGGGTGCCGGGGTAAAGGTATTGATACGGATTACCCCAGGGATCCTTCGGCAGTTTTTTCAGGTAGCCGCCCTGTCGCCAATTGCGAATTGAGGGATCGGCGGGTTGGGTGACCAGCGCGTCCAGCCCTTGTTGGGAGGTGGGATAGGTGTAGTTGTCAAGACGGTACATATCCAGCGCACTTTCAATGGCTTTCAGGTCCTGCCTGGCCGCGGTAATCCGTGCCGTATCCACGTTGCCCAGGATATTGGGAACAACCAGGGCCGCGAGTATGCCCAGGATAACCACGACAACCATGATCTCAATCAGCGTGAAGCCACGCATATTCTGGGTTGTACCGGAGTTTTTCGAATTCATAATGTTGCTTATCCGACTTGACTTGCTGAGTATAGTTACAGGTCGTGGGTTGGATGCCCCGACAGGATGCAATGATAACAGAGAAGGGGGGCAAGTCGCTTCGCAATGGGCACTACCGCAAAAGCATTTGTACCTACCCCGGCCGCCTGGCTGTTTCTCGTGCTGGCAGGGCTGTGTCTGATGGCCCAGGCGGGGGGCCAATCCTGGCAGGAGCTGCTTGAATATCAAAGGATGGGGCTTGAGCAGGGCCAACTTTGGCGGTTGTTCAGCGCGCACCTGGTGCACCTGGGATGGGCACACGCCCTGATGAATCTGCTTGCCCTGGGCTTGCTGATAGCGCTCTTTGGCACGCCAATAAGTCCGCGGGTGCTGGTCTTGTTGCTCGCGGTCTCGGCTTTGGCGGTGGATGCCGGCCTGTGGTTTCTACACCCCGAAATATTGTGGTACGTGGGGCTGTCGGGCGCCTTGCATGGACTGCTTGCCGGGCTGTTACTGCTGCAATGGACTATCTGGAATCGTCGCTACCTCTGGCTCATACTTCTGCTTTCGGTCAAACTCGTATGGGAGTTCGTTGGAGGACCGCTACCTGTCACCGCGGAGATCGCAGGGGGACCGGTAGTCAGTCAGGCACATCTTTTCGGCGCCTTGGGCGGAACGCTCGCGGCACTGGCCTTCAGCGTTATGAGCGGACGTACCTTGAAGAAATAGATCGAGAATCTGAAGCCATAAATAGAAAATTCACCGGGCAGCGTATTGGCACCATTCGTCCGATTTTTTGGGAGCGAGCATGGCACTAGCATTTGTTTTTCCGGGGCAGGGATCACAATCGATAGGTATGTTATCAGACCTGGCGGCAGAGGATGCCAGCGTTCTGGCGACCTTCGAGGAAGCCTCTGAGGTATTGGGCTACGATTTGTGGCGACTGGTGCAAGATGGGCCGCTGGAGGACCTGAACGCCACCGAAAGAACCCAGCCGGCCATGCTGGCTGCGGGAGTAGCCGTCTGGCGAATTTGGCGCAAACGCGGAGGACCGTCTCCCACGATTATGTCCGGGCACAGCCTGGGCGAGTTCACTGCCCTGGTCTGCGCTGATTCACTTGATTTTGCCGAGGCAATTGACCTGGTGCGCTTTCGTGGACGCATCATGCAAGATGCAGTGCCAATGGGTGAGGGCGCCATGGCCGCGGTGCTTGGCCTCGAAAATGAGCAGATCCGTGAAATCTGTGCAGAGGCGGCGATGGGCCAGGTCCTGGAGCCGGTAAATTTCAACGCGCCTGGGCAGGTCGTGATCGCCGGCAATGCCGCTGCCGTCACGCGGGGGCTTGAATTATGCAAGCAACGGGGCGCGAAGCTGGCTGTGCTGCTCAAGGTGAGTGTACCGGCCCACAGCGCCCTAATGCGACCTGCGGCCAGGCACCTGGAGGAGCGACTGGCGTCAGTACAGGTGCGTGTGCCATTGGTTCCGGAAATTTACACCGTGGACGTTAAACGCCACGGGAGTCCGGATGCCATTCGTCGCGCGCTGGTGCAACAACTACATAGCCCGGTGCTGTGGGTGGATACGGTGCGCGCCATGGTTGCCAGCAATGTGGGCACCTTTGTCGAATGCGGACCTGGCAAGATACTGACTGGCCTCAACCGTCGAATTGAGCGACGCAAGGACATAGACGTGTTTGCCATTTACAATATTGAAACCATTGAAACTGCGATTACTGGCAGTTGGGAGAAGCTTGATGCCGCAAGGTAAGGTTGCGCTGGTAACAGGAGCCAGTCGTGGAATAGGCAAGGCGATAGCGCTGGAATTGGGGAAACGTGGCGCGCTGGTTATTGGTACTGCTACTTCGAAGGCGGGGGCAGCGGCCATTTCTGCTTACCTGAAGGAAGCGGAAATTCAAGGTCGTGGCCTGGTGCTGGATGTCGCAGAGCAGACTTCGGTCGAAGGCGCGTTTGCCGAGATCAATGGTAACGAGGGAGCGCCCGCTATCCTCGTGAACAACGCAGGCATTACACGTGACAATTTGTTGCTGCGCATGAGCGCTGATGAATGGGATCAAATTATCAACACCAATCTCAGTTCGCTGTATCGGACTTGCAAGGCCTGTC
>JAPHSC010000134.1 GCA_026193125.1 Gammaproteobacteria bacterium | reverse complement strand
GCGCCCGCGCCCGCGTCCATCGGGGTACCTTATGTCACTGGAACAACTGGTCAGCGAATACGGCTATGCGGCCATCGCCATCGGCACATTTATCGAAGGTGAAACCATCCTGATCCTGGGTGGCCTGGCTGCGCACCGGGGCTACCTGGAGTTACCGTGGGTGCTGGTCTGTGCTTTTCTCGGTACCTTCGCCGGCGACCAGCTCTACTTCTGGCTGGGTCGCACAAGAGGTGCCGAATTTTTAGCCCGCAGGGCAAATTTCAAGACCCGTGCCGACAGGGTGTTCACCCTGCTTGAGCAACACCAGGTTTTGCTGATCCTCGGATTCCGGTTCATTTACGGATTGCGCACCCTGACGCCCTTCCTGCTGGGAGCCAGTATGGTTTCGCCCCTGCGCTTTTTTGTCCTGAACCTGCTGGGTGGTGTGCTCTGGACATTGGCGATTGGCCTGCTGGGATATGCTTTTGGCATAACCCTGGAAGCGCTCCTGGGTGACCTGAAGCATTACGAGATATGGATATTCGCCACCATCCTGGTCACGGGCGCAGCCGCATGGACGTGGCACCTGCTGTCCAGAAATAAAAACCCGAAAGGTCAGGCACAGAGCAGTGAATAATTCCCGGGAGGATGCCGCCCGGACCTCGAGCCAGGACGAACTTGCTCAAGGCAGCAGCTTGGTCAGGACCGGCGACAAAAAAACGCCCCCTTGCGGAGGCGTTTGCTACTTCTGGACGCTTTTCTTCGGCGTCGGGACAAGGTTGACCCTGCCCCGTTTACCGAGTCGCCGTTCATTTAACTGAGCGACAATCTCTTCCACCGCCAGCGTCACGGCCTTCAGCTTTCCCTGCCGATGACCTTCGATCCTGTTGGCGCCCTGGGCGATCACATACAGATGCCAGTCCACGCCTTCAGTCCCCGCGGGTGGCTCCGCCGGCCGGACCGACACGATTTCGTAGCCCTGCCCTAATACGACTGGAGTCTGTTCAATCATTAAAGTTCACATACCTCTCGCCCGGGCCGCATGGCTTTGGACCCTGCGGTTACCAGATCTACGTTGATCATGGGTGTTGAAAAAAAGGTTACCAGCGATTGCCGCCACCACCGAACCCGCCACGACCACCGCCGCCGCCAGTGCGTTTTTCCTGGGGCTTGGCTTCGTTGACCTTCATGGGACGACCGTCATAGTCAGTGCCATCCAATCCGTCAATGGCCGCCTGGGCCTCTGCATCAGTACTCATCTCGACGAAACCAAAGCCTTTGCTGCGGCCGGTGTCGCGGTCGATGATCAACTTGGCCGAATCCACGCCACCAAATTCGCCAAATTTTTCCGAAAGAGCTTCTTCGGTCGCTGAATAGGGCAAATTGCCCACATATAATTTCCTGCCCACGATACCTCCAACAATGGTTTTAAACCGCCTAACAGAGGATCTGGTCAGAAATGCCGAAGACTCTAAAGGAACGGTCGGACCGCGCATTATACGCCCAAAAGCCATGTGCCCGCTGATTTAATGCCTGGACTGACTCCAGTCAGAGCAGCAATCCGCCGGGGATTTTAGCGCTGACAGGCAGCATGCACGCCGATTTCGCACGCATATGCGTATCTCGACGGTGACCCGCAGCGCCCCGAAGGGCCTGCTCTTCCGGCCCCTCCTGGCACTGAAACACATCTTCCAGGGACACCTTGAATGCCCGGGCAAAGCGAAAGGCCACTTCCAGCGATGGGGAAGACTTGTTGTGTTCAATCGCGTGCACGGTCGGGCGAGTAATACCTGCCTGGTCCGCCAGGTCGGCCTGGGTCGTGTCCTTCGCTTCTGTGTGTGTGCTGAGACAGGCGCGAAAAGCATGCACCTGATTAGTCCATCGGCGAGCGCGCACCACTATTGCGGGCCACAGGCTTTTCGAAGCATCGGCTGACAGGGTCGCTTTTATACTCCCCAAAGGGAGGAATGGAGACAAAGCCGCAGCCGGAATAAAGCGAGATGGCGGGGGCCTGGCGGCTACCGGTTTCCAGGCGCATGACCGTGTAACCCAGACCTGCCGCTGCCTGTTCCAGTTCTCCCAGCAGCGCCCGCGCCAAACCCTGGCGGCGGGCGGATTTGAGAACATACATGCGTCGAATTTCCACCGCGTATCTGTCAAGGGGGCGCAGCGCCCCACATGCAACGGGCTCTTCGTCCAGATAGGCCAGGAGATAAACCCCACCGGGTGGTGTCGGCTGATTGGTAGGCCAGGGAGCATTGGGTGAATGCAGATCCGGGTAAAGGTCCCGCGCTTCGACAGCCGCCTCGTGCAGCAAGCCCAGGGCGTGCTCACAGCAAGGATCAACCGGCAGGAATACCAGTCTGCCTTGGGTCATGAGCGAATCCGGAGTGAGTGTTGGCATGCTGGAAGTCTATAAGGCGGAACGGGTTGCCGCCCAGACATCAGGGACCCGGCGGAACCACATACAGGAATATCGAGAAAAAGTGCAGCACGCTTCCGGCCAGCACGAACACATGCCAGATCGCATGGTTATAGGCCAGCTTGTCCCAGGCGTAGAAGATCACACCCAGGGAGTAACTCAGCCCGCCGGCCAGCAACAGCAGCAGCCCGCCCACCTCCACCGACCGCAACATCGGCTTGATAGCGATGATGACAATCCAGCCGAGTCCGAGGTACAGGCTGAGCGACAGCTTCTCGTAACGCTTGACGCAAGCCAACTCCAGAATCACGCCGGCTATGGCAATGACCCAGACCAGTGCGAACATCGCCCAGCCCCAGTCTCCGCGCAAACTGACCAGGGTAAACGGGGTATACGTGCCCGCGATCAGCAAGAAAATTGCTGCGTGATCCAGCCGCTGCAACAGCAATTTGGCGCCGGGGTGGGGAATCGCGTGATACAGGGTGGAGGCGGTGTATAAAAGGATCAGGGTAGCCCCGTAAATGCTGGTACTGACGATGTGCCAGACGTCACCGTACAAGGCAGAGAACGCGACCATAACCGCCAGCCCACCGATACTCAGCAATGCGCCCACCCCGTGGGTTACGGCGTGCGCGATCTCCTCGGCAATGGTGTAGGCGCTCGGCAGGACTTCATCCTGCATCACTACATTCTCATTAATATTCAATATGTTATAAGCTCTTTTAAGTTGTATTCGGTGGCGGATTTGAGCTGCCAACGCAGTAGGCAAACCGGGGCAACATACCCCGCCCCGGGGCGGTCGCACCCGTCTATGCGCCGGAAAACCGGTGTCTACAGTGTGCCCGTTCCCGTGCTCAAGCAGTTACGCGGAAATACTTGGGGTTGGCCCTGTACCGGCTCCGTTCCGCCGGAATATCGAAACCCCGGCAAGGTCACCGGGGGAAGTGGTCAGCAGCCCCAATCGGTGCTCAGAATATCATAGGCCCCTGCCCACAACGAAAAATCCTGTTTTGTGTCTTGCCCAAACCATATATAATCCGCGCTCCTTTGAAATCGCTTTTATCGAGTCTGCGGGCATTGTGTCTACACCTCTTAAGCGGCACCCAACCTTTTAGGAGATGTAAATGGGCAGGAAATTATACGTAGGCAATTTGCCATACTCAGCCACCGAGCAGTCCCTCACCGAGGCGTTCGGCGCCTTCGGTACCGTTGACTCAGCCACCGTGATCACCGATCGCGACACTGGCCGCAGCAAGGGATTTGGTTTCGTGGAAATGTCCACAGACGCCGAGGCCCAGAAAGCCATCCAGGAGTTGAATGACTCCAAGATGGACGAGCGCCAGATCAAGGTGAACGAAGCCAAGCCCAAGGCCCCCCGCTCAGGCGGCGGTGGTGGTGGTTACGGCGGCGGTAATCGCTGGTAAGCCATATGGCTTGCAAAAAACCCCGCTTCGGCGGGGTTTTTTTTGCCTGGAAACAAGATGCCTGACCCCTTGCGGCTGGTCGTCAATGCACCTGCTCCTTGATCAACCCTTCCACGAATCCACGTAGCCGGTCCATTCAACATCCACCGCGCTGTCGCACACATGCAAGGCGTCACGGGTGTCTATCATCACCGCCACTTCGTCGGTGCCGGTTGCCGACTGGGTAAGCATGTTCGCCAGGGCCTTGGGATGGGGGCCATGGGTAAAACCGCAGGGATGCAGTGTCAGCATCCCGGGATGGATATTGTCCCGCGAGAAGAACTTTCCCTGGTGATAGAAAATCAGCTCGTCATAGTCATCGTTATTATGAAAAAACGGGACCTTCAGGGCATCGGGGTCTGTCTCGAAGGGGCGCGGCACGAATGTACACACCACAAAGCGGTCGGACAGAAACGTGGTGTGGGCCGAGGGTGGCAGGTGGTAGCGATGACTCATCAGCGGACGTATGTCTCGCCAGTTGATACGCACCGGTGCCAGGTCACCCTTCCAGCCGACCGCATCCAACGGGTTGAAGGGGTAATCAATCAGGCTTAGCTGATTATTGCGCTTGACCCTTACTTGCCAGGGCGTGTCGTCTTGCTGGGCCTTGAAGGCCTCGTCGATATGGGGTGTCTCCAGCGCCGCCGGATCGAAAATTGCGTGCGGCCCAAGCAGGCCCTTGTCCGGCAAGCGATAGCTGTCATTCGTGGCCTCGATCAGCAGCATGCTGAGGGAATCAGTCACGTGCAAACGCCACATCGTGCCCCGCGGCAGGACCACATAATCACCCTCTGTCACCGCCAGACGCCCATAGTCGCAATACAGGTCGCCCTTGCCCTGGTGGATAAATAACAGCTCGTCACCATCACTGTTTCGGACCAGGTGGTCCATATCTGTGGCGCAGCGCCAGAAACGAATACGCGTTGCCCTGTTGTTCATCAGCTCGATGGCGTCCCAGGGGCTGGATCCGCTCTCCGGCAACTGGACCGCATCAAAGGCCCGCGGACGTATCGGCCCCTCAAAGCTTTGCCAGCCTGTGGGCGGACGCCGATGATACATATGCGTGGCCGGGCCGAAGAACCCTTCCTTGCCCAGTTCGCGCTCGTAGGTGTTCTCCGGCAGAGCGGCATGCGCCTGGCGAGAGGCCTGACCTTCGCTGCGCGGAAAAGATATCCAGTTTTTCATGTCCAGCTTCCTAAATGACGCCGCGACGCATCTGGTCCAGCTCGATGGATTCGAACAAGGCGCGGAAATTCCCCTCGCCAAAGCCCTCGTTACCCTTGCGCTGTATGATCTCGAAGAAAATCGGCCCGATCACGTTCTTGGTGAATATCTGCAGCAGGATGCCCTGCCCTTCCGTGGGCGCACCATCGATGAGAATGCAGCGCTTGCGCAGTTCCTCAAGGGGCTCACCATGTCCGGGGACCCTCTCATCCACCTGCTCAAAGTAAGTCTCCGGCGTATCCTGGAATTCCACGCCGTTGCTGCGCAGCTTGTCCACAGTGGCGTAGATATCGTCGGTGCCCAGCGCAATATGTTGTATGCCCTCACCCTGGTACTGCCGCAGGTACTCCTCGATCTGACTCTTGTCGTCCTGTGACTCGTTGATCGGAATACGAATCTTGCCGCAGGGACTGGTCATCGCCCGGCTGAGCAGACCGGTCAGCTTGCCCTCGATATCGAAGTAGCGAATTTCCCGGAAATTGAACAGCTTCTCGTAGAATCCAGACCACTTGTCCATGTTGCCGCGGAAAACGTTGTGGGTCAGGTGATCGACATAGGTCAGCCCCGCATCGGCGAATTCGCCGGACGGCGTTTCGGGCAGAAAATCCACGTCGTAGATGGTGTGTTCACCGTAACGGTCAACCAGGTAAATCAAACTCCCACCTATACCCTCAATAGCCGGGATGTTCAGCTCCATGGGGCCCACCGGGCTTTGCACTGCCTTCGCACCCATCTCTACCGCCATCTTTTGCGCCCGGGCGGCGTCCTTGACTCGAAACGCCATGGCGCAGGCACAAGGGCCGTGCTGGCGAGCAAAGCGCTGGGCAAAGCTGTCGGGCTCGGCGTTGATGATGAAATTCACATCACCCTGGCGATGCAGGGTCACGTTCTTGCTGCGATGCCTGGCGGTCACCGGAAATCCCAGACTGGCGAACAGTCCGCGTAATTGCTCCGGGTCCGGGGCCGCATATTCCACGAACTCAAATCCGTCCGTGCCCATGGGGTTGTCAAACAGGTCAGCCATTGCGTGCTCCTGGTGAATCGGCGGGCAGATAATTATAGACGCCGCCGGCTGTTTTGCCCGGCTGGCTTTAGACAGTGGATCAAATTATAGTTTCAATTGAAACTAATTCAAGCGAGACTCACCGTGAGCAAAGAATCCCGCCTGCAACTGGATGATTTCCTGCCTTACCGCATCAGCGTACTGGCGAACACCATATCCAGCGCCCTCGCCGGCGCCTACGCAAAACGCTTCGATTTGCGCATTCCCGAGTGGCGGGTGCTGGCTGTACTGGGGGTCTATCCGGGCTCTTCCGCCCGGCAACTTGCCCAACGCACTGCCATGGACAAGGTCGCGGTAAGCCGTGCCGTGGCAAGTCTGATTGCGCAGGGACGGGTGCTTGGCCGTGTAGATGAGAAGGACCGGCGGCGCACCCTGCTGCGACTTAGTTCGCGGGGAGAGTCCCTGCTGGCCAGGATTGCGCCACTCGCCAGGGCCTATGAAACCCGCCTGCTTGAACAGCTGGACAGCACTGAACGGGAGCAGCTCGAGTATCTTCTGGACAAGCTGTTGGGGCGGGCACGCCAGCTCAACCCCCCCAAATGAGAGCCTGCCGCGGAGCCCCCCAGGATTGCCAGGGGCCGCTGCACCGGAGACGTGTAAATCGGCGTTGCCGGCGCGTATTTTCCGTTCATATTTTTCACTCGAAAGCTACCCGTAGATAACTCATGTTTCGCCCCGTTCCCCGCAAGGTTACAATTCGCCAACCAGTCGTTCTGGACAAGACATTTATAGCAATTCGGAAACTGAACGACCTGCCTGACAGCAGGCCCGGATTCTCGCGAAGCGCTTAATTAATACCGCCGCGACGAAAAGCGGCAGTGGAGTCATTCAAGTCATGCAACGCCGTACAACCGACGCCCAGAAAAAACTCGTCGAAGAAATTGTTTCCAGGACAGCTGATCACCCCGCCTCAAAGGAGCAGCCCCTGCTGACTGAATTCGTCAGGCAGTTCTATCGCAACGTTTCGGTGGATGACTTGTCCAACCACGACCTTGACGACCTGGTTACTGCGTCGATCTCGGGACTGAAGTTTGCCATGAAGCGCAAACCCGGTGGCCCGAAAATACGCCTGTTCAACCCCAGCAAAACCGCACATGGCTGGACCAGCCCACACACCATCCTGGAAATCGTGAACGACGATATGCCATTCCTGGTGGACTCGGTACGCGCGGCAATCAACGTGCATGGCCTCACTGTTCACTTGACCATCCATCCGATCATGCGGGTGCTGCGCGACAAGGCGGGGAATCTTCAGAAAATTGTACCCAGGAGCAACAAGGGCACCAAGGGCTTCAAGGAATCCATCATGCGCCTGGAAGTGGACAGGGAGTCTGACCAGGATGCCCTGGATCAGCTTGTCCGGCGTATTGAATCTTCTCTCAAGGATGTGCGCAATGCGGTGGAAGACTGGGGTGCAATGCGGGAAAAGGCCGGGGAAATTTGCCAGGACATTGAGGCAAACCCACCTTCCATTGATGCCGCAACCGTATCTGAGAGCGTGGCGCTGATTCGCTGGATGGCCGACAACCACTTCACGATGCTGGGTTACCGTGAATACGAGCTGTTGCGTGGCGATAAGAAGGACGTTCTGAAGCCCCTCGAAAACACCGGCCTGGGCATATTGCGCGAGAGCAGTGCACGCAAGGCCAGGTCAGTGGATATAACCTCACGAGAAATCCGGGCACAAGCCAGGGCCAGGGAATTATTGATAATCACCAAGGCCAACGCCGCGTCGACCGTGCATCGCAATACGCACCTGGATTACGTGGGTATCAAGGTATTCGATTCTGCCGGACGGGTGGTGGGAGAAAAGCGCTTTCTGGGTCTGTTTACCTCGGTTGCCTACAGCCGCAATCCCCGCGATATCCCCCTGCTGCGTCACAAGGTCGCAGAGGTGATGTCCCAGTCCGGACTGGATCCCGCCAGTCATGCCGGCAAGGCCCTGCAACACGTGCTTGATACCTTTCCCAGGGATGAGCTGTGGCAAACCAGCGTGGAGGAACTGACACGCATAACTACCGGCATTCTGGGTCTGCAGGAACGTCAGCAAGTGAAAGTATTCGTGCGCCGCGACGCCTTCCACCGTTTCGTATCCTGCCTGGTCTATGTGCCCCGCGAGAAATACAACACCGAGGTGCGCCAGCGCCTTGAATCCATTTTGATGGATCGATACCAGGGCCAAAGCTCGGAACACATGGTGCAGGTGGCGGATTCCAGATTGGCCAGGGTGCAGTTCATCATTCGTCTTGCAGAGGGACGTATGCCACGGGTTGACGTAGCCCGCCTGGAAATAGATTTGGCCGAGGGCGTAAGAACCTGGACAGACAACCTCAAGGCCGCGCTGATCGAGCGACTTGGGGAAGAGGTGGGTTCAAAACTGTACAGACGCTTTGGCGAGAGTTTTCCCGCCGCCTACATGGAGGATGCCAGTCCCTTCGAAGGCACCTTCGACGTGGTACGCATGGCCTTGCTGCAGGATGAGGAAGACGAGTTACGCATGAGCGTGTACCAGCCGCCCGGCTTCGGTGAGAAGAAGTTGCGCTTCAAGGTTTGCCGCCTGGATTCTCCCATCCCCCTTTCCGACGCCTTGCCCATGTTGGAAAACCTTGGCTTGCGCGTGATCAGCGAGCGACCTTACCGCTGCGTGCTGGAAGACGGGAAGAAAATCTGGATCCAGGATTTTGACATGATACTGGACCGGGAAGGCACACTCGAGCTGGCCACAATCGGCAATAATTTCCGGGAAATCTTCAACCGGGTCTGGCACAAGACTACCGACAATGACGGCTTCAACAAGTTGGTACTCAGCGCCCGGTTCAACTGGCGCCAGGCTTACTTGCTGCGAGCCTATTGTCGCTATTTGCTACAGACAGGCCTGCCTTTCAGCCAGGCATACATGGCGCAGGTTATGGACCGTAATGCCGAAATTGCCCGCTTGCTGGTGCAGTTATTCGAAGCGCGCTTCGATCCTGCGAACGGTGAGCGCAAGCGCAAGAACGCGGCGGAGCAGTGTCTAAAGGAAATAGAGGAAGCCCTGGACCTGGTGGCCAGCCAGGACGAAGACCGCATCCTGCGCGCCTTCCTGACTGTCATCAATGCCACGCTCAGGACAAACTTTTATCAGCTGCAGCCCGACGGCGAGAACAAGCCCTACCTGTCAATCAAGCTGGACCCTTCATCAATCCCCGATCTGCCCCTGCCCCGCCCGAGGTACGAGGTGTGGGTATATTCGCCGCGTATGGAAGGCGTGCACCTGCGTATGGGCAAAGTGGCTCGTGGTGGTCTGCGCTGGTCCGATCGCATGGAGGATTTCCGCACCGAGGTACTGGGCCTGATGAAGGCACAGAATGTGAAGAACACGCTGATAGTCCCGGTGGGTGCGAAAGGCGGCTTCGTGTGCAAGCACCTGCCCAAGGGTGATCGGGATGCCATCCAGGCGGAGGTGATCGAATGTTACAAGAGTCTCATTCGGGGTCTGCTTGATATCACTGACAACTTGCTGGACGGCAAGGTCAAACCACCAGAGAAGGTGCTGCGTCACGACGAGGACGACTACTACCTCGTCGTAGCTGCCGACAAGGGGACGGCCACGTTCTCTGACATCGCCAACTCGGTGTCCGCCGAGTACAACTTCTGGCTGGGGGATGCCTTCGCTTCCGGTGGCTCGGCCGGATATGATCACAAGGGCATGGGTATTACTGCCAAGGGCGGTTGGGAAGCGGTAAAGCGGCATTTCCGCGAATTGGGCATAGACACCCAGACCACGCCATTCACGGTGGCCGGCATAGGCGATATGGCAGGAGACGTGTTTGGCAACGGTCTGCTGCAGTCGCGCCACACGCGGCTGCAGGCTGCCTTCAACCACATGCATATCTTCCTCGATCCTGACCCTGACCCCGAGACCAGTTTCCTGGAACGTGAGCGGCTGTTCAATTTACCCCGCTCGAGCTGGGCGGATTATGACACCAACGTGATTTCGGCCGGCGGTGGCGTCTACCTGCGTAGCGAAAAGCACCTGGACTTGAGTCCCCAGGTACAAACCATGCTGGGAACTACCCAGGAAAGAATGACGCCCCAGCAACTCATGCGCGCGATCTTGTGTATGGATGTGGACCTTTTATGGAATGGTGGTATCGGTACTTACGTCAAGGCCGCAAGTGAAAGTAATGCTGATGCCGGCGACCGCGCCAACGATGCGCTGCGTGTGAACGGCAAGGAGCTGCGTTGCAAGGTCATCGGCGAGGGCGGGAACCTGGGTCTTACCCAGTTGGGGCGCATAGAATTTGCTCGCAGGGGTGGCCGCCTGAATACGGATTTCATAGACAACTCCGCCGGTGTGGATACGTCTGACCGTGAGGTCAACATCAAGATCTTGCTGCGCCAGGTGGTCGACAAGGGCGAACTTACCTACAAGTCTCGCAACAAGCTGCTGGCGAGCATGACCAATGAAGTCGGCAAGCTGATTCTGCGCAACAATTACCTCCAGACCCAGGCCATCAGCATGATGCAGGCCAACGCGGTAGAGCGGCTGAATGAGCACGCCTTCGTGCTGCGTTCGCTGGAGAAAAGTGGTGTACTGAATCGCGAGCTGGAATTCCTTCCCAGTGACGCCCAGATAAAGTCACGTCGTGCGGCCGGGACCGGCTTCACCAGGCCCGAGTTATCACTCCTGGTGAGTTATTCGAAGATTGCACTGTACCAGGACCTGATTGATTCCAACGTACCGGAGGACTCCTACCTTTCAGTGGAGCTGACGCGCTACTTCCCTGCGCCCATGCGTAAAAAATACAGCAGCATTCTGCGCAATCACCCGTTGGCGCGCGAAATCGTCGCCACCATGATCTGCAACAGTGTCATCAACCGTATGGGTCCGGTATTTACCTTGCGGATGAAGGAAGAGACTGGCGCCGACGCAGCCAAGATTGCCCGCGCCTACACCATAGCCAGGGAGATTTTCGGCGTACGGAAAGACTGGGTCGACACCGAAGCCCTGGACAACAAGATTCCAGCCAGCGTCCAGTATTCGATGATGTTCCAGATCACCCGCCTGCTGCGCCACGCCACCGCCTGGATCATGCAACACCACGACGTCCCGCTGAACGTGGAAGATATCGTTTCCAGGCTGCAACCCGGTATAGAGCGCACCCTGAAGGCCCTGCCCAAGGCGATGCTAGGACCACTCAGCCATCGCATGTCAGAAACTGCAGGTTTGTACCGCGATATCGGGGTACCGGATGCCGTTGCTTACCGCACGGCCCTGTTGCCGGCAGCATTCTCGGCCCTGGACATTACCGAGATTGCACTGGAAACCAGGCTGGATGAGCTGCGCGTGGCCAAGACTTACTATGCGCTGGGGCGCGCAATATCACTGGACTGGATTCTCGAGCAAATCGAGCAACTTCAGGTGGATGGGCGCTGGCAGGCCATTGCCCGCGGCTCCCTGCGAGAGAATCTCTTCGCATTGCAGCGCCAATTGACCGCACAGTTGCTGTCCCGTCCAAGCAAGGGATCCCCAGATGAAGTAGTCAGTCGCTGGGTCTCTGGAGTGTCCGGCCAGGTCGATCACCTGCAAAAGCTCATCGCTGATATGCGCCGAAGCAGCGCCAGCATGGACTTCGCCACGCTTTCTGTATCCCTGCAGGAGATCCGCAAACTGGCGCTTCTTGCCTGATGCGGCTATCCACAATTGCAGCCCGGTACTGGCCGGGTACTCTAGGTTTGTGTGGCTGACGCCGCGCAGCAAACGTAAAGGCATGAAATGACTGGCAAACTCGTACTTTTGAGACATGGACAGAGCGTCTGGAACCTGGAGAATCTCTTCACGGGCTGGCATGACGTGGATTTGACCGATAAAGGCCGGGCAGAGGCTGCTCTCGCAGCGCAGCAATTGCTGGAAGAAGATTTCCACTTTGACCTGGCGTTCACTTCCGTCCTCAAGCGCGCCATACGCACGCTGTGGATAGTCATGGACAACACGCAGCGCATGTGGGTACCGGTGGAACGCAGTTGGTTACTGAACGAGCGTCACTACGGAGCGCTCCAGGGGCTGGACAAGGCCGAGACAGTAGCCAGACACGGCGCCGAGCAAGTGCAGATCTGGCGACGCAGTTATGACATTGCCCCCCCTGCCGTTGGCTGGGATGACAAGGAACACCCGCGCTTTGATGAGCGTTACGCCGGAGTAGATCCCAAGAAACTGCCAACCTCCGAGTCACTCAAGACCACTTTGGATCGTGTGCTACCCTACTTTGACCGGCAAATCGTGCCTCAACTCAAAGCCGGAAAGAACGTCCTTATCGTGGCTCACGGCAATAGCCTGCGCGCCCTGGTAAAACATCTCGACGGCGTTTCTGATGCCAAGATCACGGGGCTGAACATTCCTACGGGCATACCCCTGCTGTACGAACTTGACGAATCATTGAAGCCAATAACAAGCCGATTCCTGGGTGATCCCGACGCCGTCAAGGCAGCCCAGGATGCGGTAGCTCGCCAAACCAGTCAAACCTGACCCAGATACTAAGAACAAGGAGCGTGCCGTGAATAATTACCGACGCATACAGGAAATCTTGCTCGCACGGCGCGAAGAATTAGCTACACGTCTGGAGCAAATCACCTCTGACGTTCGGCATGAAGAAGAGCCGCTCAGCGCAGATTTTGCCGAGCAGGCGACCGAACGCGAAAACGAGGAAGTGATGGATGCGCTGGGCGCACAAGCCCGTCACGAGATGAGCATGATTTCTGACGCCCTGCGGCGCATTGAAGCGGATGAATTTGGCGAATGCCTGGAGTGCGGCGAGTTGATCAATGAACAGCGTCTTGAAGCCTTGCCTTTTGCCAAGACTTGTATCGACTGTGCAGAAGTTGCCGAGAAAACTCTCGACAACGCGACTCCCAGGAAGGCGGCACCACCCCACTAGCGCCGGTTCGTGTAACTACAGCGCAGACGCAGGCAGCGGATCCAGACAGGATTAGATATGCAGATGGCCCCGGCCAGCTTACTGCGCCCTTGCGAGTTGCCCAAAATCAGCGATGGCACCAATAGCGCACACCCTGCGCGTCGAGAAACGTCTCCGCCCCCGCACCTTCGAGCATCGCGAGGGTACTCAGCATTCCGGCCTGGGTGCAGGTATCTGCAGCGACCGTTACAGAGCGGGGCGCATTCGGCACCGGCCAGCCCGTTTTCGGGTCAAGGATATGACTGTAGCGAATGCCGTCCTTGAGCAGAAAACGACGCGCATCGCCGCTGGTCGCCAAAGCCCCATTCTGTAGATTCAACACACGATCTGCCGGGAGTCGAGCAGTATTCGGTGCCTCGATACCCACTTTCCAGCCATCGCGTTGCCGTGATCGAGTCGTAACTGCCAGGTCGCCGCCAAAATTTACCAGGCAGCTCATGGACCCTGCATCACGCAGCAGTTGCGCAGCGCGGTCAACCGCATATTCCTTGCCTATACCACCCAAGTCTATCTGCATACCGATGGGCATCTGCAGGCTTGGTGAGGTCCAGCTAACCCTGTGCCAGCCTATGCTCTCGACTATCCTGGCTACGGCAGCCGCGGACGGAATTCGGTCGCTACCATCGAAGCGCCAGACCCGCCGCAGCACCCCCGAGGTGATGTCAAATCGACCGTCACTGAGTTCAGCAAGGGTCGCCGAAAAATCGATGAGATGGGCCGTTTCAGGATCGAGCTCCACGGGCCGGCCCTGAGCGTTATTGATTCGGTCGACGATATTCCCGGGAAGATAGCGGCTAAACTTGTCCTCGATACGCCAGGCCTCGGTTGCCGCCAACCGGGTCAACCGTTTCGCGACACCCGCGTCGTCGGTCTCGCAAAGAACCTCGCAGGGGCTGGCCATGGCCTGGAATTTGCCCCGCCAGCACCCGTCTCCCCTGTCGACACGGACACTGCGTTCGGGCCGACGATCTGCCATACGCTCACTGCCCCTGCGGACTAGTAGCCGAATCGATAACTAAACTGGGCGATAATGGCGTTGAGGTCCGGGTAGTTGTCCCGACCCACCTGGTTGCCGATCAACTGATTTGAGGCAACGGTTCCAGATTGCTGATACCACTCCAGGCGGACGCTCATGTCATTGCCGACACCGGTCTTCCAGCCATATTTCAAGCCGGCCGTGATCGCATCAAAATTGCCCAGGCGATAATCAGCCGATGCAAAGTCAGGAAGTGGATCTCCATCTACCAGGCTCAGTTTGTAAAAGCCTGCCTCGGATTGTGTGTAGTAGCGCAGGTGCGGTTCAAGATAACTGTCGTTGGCAAAAGGCCAGCGGTAACGCATATCCAGTGTATGCGAGTCAATTTCCCAGTCATCCGTCATATAACGATACGAAATATCCAGAACCTTGCCGTCCATGTAGTACTTCGCCTGGGTGTAGAGGCTGTGCTTCGTTCGATTGCGCGGGCGTGCCTCGTGCAGGTACAAGTGCGACGGACCGTCGACACCCGGCGTCTGCGCTACCGGAACTACATCGCCGGTAACGCCATCGACCACGCTCACCAGCTTGAATGGATCGCTCAGGTAACCGCTCGAGTCGCTGTAGGAATAATTTACCTGCATCAGAAGCTGCTTCGAAATCACCTGGGTTACACCGAAAACAACGTCAAATATGTCTTTGGTATCCGGGCCCGACCGGTTACTCAAGTCACCGACATTACCTGTTGCGGACAGTCCCGCAGGTATACCGCCTATGGGATCCCACTCGTCCTGTGCAAGCGCAAGCCCTGCCGCAAGCGTGGTATTGCGCTGATTGAAGTCACGCGAGATTTTCGTATTCAGCCCAAGATGCACATAGTCGAATTCCTTCGACGCACTGGCGCCCACATTAATCTGATACAGGCGACCCAGGGGTTGCTGCCAGTTTGCGGAAACAGCTAGCCGCGTATCCTTGAACGTGTCATCGAGCGGCTGCTCGCCAGCTGGAGTGGTGTAAATGGAATCGCCGGAAGGTCGCGTGAAGGTCTGCGCCACGTCCTGTATCAGGGCGCCGTTTGGAGACGCACCGGTCAGCGAGTCCAGCGTCAGCCCCAAAGTCAGGAACCGGTCATCGACGAAAGTGCGTCGCGCCAGCATATCCAGGCTGAGGTCCTGGACACGATTATTGTCTTCACCGTAATAGAGAAACGCGGTGTTAAAGTCCCAGCCCGGATCCTCCTGTGCCTGTACGGGTTCAGGCATATTGGTGCCCAGCAGGGAACATGTTGCGGCAGCAAGTGTAGCGGTGATGGACCGTTGGTTATTACTCATCCTTATGCCCTCAATTACAGCCGCAGCCGCCACCACCGAAGCCACGGCCACCACTTGATGCTTCCTTGCTGAAGTAAATATGATCGTCGATCGCTGCCTCAAGAGGGTCGCTGGTAAGTTGCATCTCATCTTTGGCCAGAATCTCTCGGTCCCAGGGTTCTACGCCCATCGATGCACAGCCCGAGCAGACCAACAAGGTCAACAACATCAGGCCCGATAGCAGACGTGACTTACTCATCAAGCTTTTCCTTATCGTGTAGTGCAGAAATAATTGCGGCCTCATATTCGGCCTGCAATTTTACTTTGTATCCCAGGTGACGTTCGTGAATGGAGCCATCCCGCGCAATGACATATGAACTTGGCATCGCGATGACATCATATTCGCGCGCAAGCTTCTTGTCAGTATCGTAGACAATCTCAAATTCCGGTGGAAACTCCTGCAGAAACAGCCGGGCTTCCGTCGCATCGTTGTCGAGATTCACACCGATAACAACCAGGCCGTCAGAGGCATATTTCGCCTGCATCTCATTGAGCCAGGGAAAGGAGCGTCGGCAAGGCACACACCAGGACGCCCAAAAATCGAGTATCACAACCTTGCCTTTGTATTGCTGCAGATCAAAGGGTTCCGCAGCATGCAGCACTGACGCGGGTGCCAATATCGCAGCAACCATGGCAACAAGCGCCAGGCGGAGAGTCCATTTCATAAGATTTCGAAATCCTGCTTTCTTGATAGTCCGAGCAGACAGCGAGAGTATGCGCACACGTGCACCAGCGTGCCTGCGACGAAAAATCCTAGCCGATTGGCGAAAATTCCGCAAAGCAATTCAGCGTGAACCTCGACCGACATGATTGTTGCCTCACGGTTCTGCGTGCAGGACCCTGCCAGCGCCGGATCCACTGCCGGACCGCCTGTGTTGGCGGGCCTGTTCCTATAAAGGCAACACCACCCCGCTGGCGGCCGGTTCGGGCAGTCTCAGCGCAGGTGCCGGGTCAGGACAGACCTGGCGCCAGAAGCCAAGTTCGGATGGCGCACAAACGCCATTGAAATTTGACGTCTCACCAAGCAGATCCTGAATGAGCTGCACGTGGAGATGGGGTGGCCAGTGACCATTTTCCTGCTCGTTGCCTATCCGCGCGAACACCTCCCCGGCGACCAGCTTTTGACCCGTGACCAGGCCATCCAGCGTATCCAGGCTCAAGTGGCCATAAAGCGTGAAAAAGACCCTGGGCGCTCCCGGTAGTGCATGTTCAAGAACCACCGTGGGGCCATAGTCGAGGTGTGCGTCATTGAGGGTGGCTATGACCACCGTCGCGTCAAATGGGGCATGCACCCGGGTCCCCTCGGGCACGAAAATGTCCACCCCGAGGTGCACGGAACGCGCCTGGGCGCCGCCCAGGAACTGCTCACCGGCGTAGCAGTCCCTGTCCTCGGCATAACGCCCCAGGGCCGCGCAGGCACCGTATTCGGATAGCAATAGCTGTATCGCCTCACTGGCACCGGCCTCGGCCAGGTCATGCGCGCCAAGGCGGGTTGCACGCGCTGAAAAATCCAGCTCGATGACCCGCGGAGAATCTGCCAGGCAGATCATCAGCGGGTGGGCGGTGGTATTGCATTCCAGCCACGCCGGCAGCGCCAGGGCCCCATCCAGCGCCTCCCCGTCTCGCTGATAGCGCGCCCAGGCCAAATCCAGCAATCGCTCATCATTTGCCATGGCATCCTCGTCCTTTTACAGAAATCACTCGGGTTTTCGACCGTCCCACACACGTATGAGCCCTTCCTGGGCTACCGACGCCACCAGGATTCCCTCCCGCGTGTAGACACTGCCTCGGGACAGGCCTCGCGCACCCACCGCCACTGGACTGTCACAGTCATATAGTAACCATTGATCCAGGCGAAATGGCCGGTGAAACCACATCGCGTGATCCAGGCTGGCCATTTGAACATTGCCCTGCATGAAAGCCAGTCCGTGCGGCAGGGTCGAGGTGGTCAGCAAATCATAGTCGGACACATAGGCCATCAAGCCCAGGTGCAAGTTGGGGTCATCAGGCAGAGTATCCACTGCCTTGAACCAGATTTGCTTGCGTGGCTCCCGCTGCTGGGGCGCCAGGTAATTTATAGGTTGCACCGGTCGGCAGCTGAAAGGCTTACGACTCCACAGATAGCGCCTGAGCTTCTCCGGCAGGTTATCTTTTTCACCTGCGGCATAATCCTCTATATCCTTCAACCCCTCTGGATCCGGCACCACAGGCATGGTGCTTTGGTGCTCCACACCGTCTTCGGGCACCTGGAAGGAAGCGGCGAGGGTAAAAATATGACGGCCGTGCTGTATGGCCACCACCCGGCGGGATGAAAAACTGCGGCCGTCCCGGTTACGTTCTACTTCGTAGACTATGGGTGCGTTGAAATCACCCGGTCGTAAAAAATAGGCATGCAGGGAATGGGCAGAGCGGCCTTCGACCGTCGCACAGGCGGCCATCAGCGCCTGGCCAAGCACCTGCCCTCCAAATACCCTGAGGCTCCCGATATCGCGGCTTTCGCCCCTGAAAAGATTGGTCTCCAGGCGTTCCAGGTCCAGGTGATCGATCAATTCTTGTAACAGTGGATTCAAGTAAAGCACCCCAATGGTCTCGGTAGCTGCATTGTCTACTGCCGGGGCGGTGACGGCAAACATGGCGCACTTACCCGGCAAGTTGTGATAAAGATGTAATAAACCTGTGTTAAAAATGGGTCTGTAAAACAGAAATCTGGCCCCGACTTGCTGTTCTTATACAGCCAAGCACGCAACGCTTACAGGATGCCCATATGCTGATCAGGAAAAAACCGGATATTGCTTCCTCGGAAATTACCGATAGCCGCCTGTACTTTGGGCGCAGGCGATTCATGCGCAGCGCCGCCGGCTTAATCCTGGGATCAGCCCTGCCGTCCCGTCTATTGGCGAGTCGGCCAGCCGCCTTCAATAAAATCAGTCCCAGCCCTTACAGCACGGCTGAAACTCCCAACAGTTACCAGGACATCACCACCTACAACAACTACTATGAATTCGGCACCAGAAAAGAAGACCCTGTTGCCAATGCCCAGGAATTTGATCCCTGGCCCTGGTCCGTCACCATTTCGGGCGAGGCGGAGAAAACCGGCAAGGTCAACCTGGAAGATATACTCGCTCGTCATCCACTAGAAGAACGAATTTATCGGCTGCGCTGCGTGGAAGCCTGGTCCATGGTCATACCCTGGGTGGGATTTCCACTGGGCGACCTGCTGAAGGAGTTTCAACCAACCTCCAAGGCAAAATTCGTGGAGTTCGTCACCCTGAATGACCCCTCCAGGATGCCTGGCCAACGTGTACCCGTCTTGCGCTGGCCGTACCGCGAGGGACTGCGCATCGACGAGGCTATGCATCCACTCGCTATCCTGGCCGTAGGGCTTTATGGCGAGGTACTGCCCAACCAAAGCGGCGCGCCGCTACGCCTGGTGGTGCCCTGGAAATACGGTTTCAAGAGCATCAAGGCCATCACCGAAATTCGCTTCCGTGAGACCGCCCCGGTCAACAGCTGGAACCAGTCACAACCAGGGGAGTATGGTTTCTACGCTAACGTGAACCCGAAAGTGGATCACCCGCGCTGGAGCCAGGCACGGGAACGACGCATAGGTGCCGGACTGTTCGCACCCAAGCAGGATACCCTGATGTTCAACGGCTATGCCGAACAGGTGGCCTCGCTGTATTCGGGTATGGATCTGGCGCGTAATTTCTGAAGATGTGGATGAAGCCGGTCAATACCCTGCTGCTAAGGCGCAGGCTGATCAAGCCGCTGGTATTTGCGTTGTGCTGCCTGCCCTGGCTGACCCTCGTGCTGGGTGGATTTGGCCTGGCTGGATTCAGCCTGGGCGCCAACCCGGTAGAAATGTTGCTGCACACTTGCGGCAAGTGGGCGTTGAATTTCCTGGTCATCACCTTGTGCGTAACGCCCCTGGCACATTTCTCCGGCTGGCGGGCGCTGTTTGCTTATCGGCGCATGCTGGGCTTGTTCGCCTTCGCCTATGCCTGCGCACACCTGGCTGTCTACCTGCTACTGGACCAGACCCTGCTCTGGTCAGCTATCGCCGAGGACATACTAAAACGCCCCTACATCACCCTGGGGTTTAGCGCCTGGCTGTTATTACTGCCCCTCGCGCTAACCTCAACCCAGGGCATGATGCGACGCCTTGGCCAACGCTGGAGCCTGCTACATCGACTAATCTATCCGGCCAGCATACTGGTCGCCTGGCATTTCTATTGGCAGGTAAAACAGGATGTTCGCGAGCCCCTGCTATATATCGCTGCGCTGACACTGTTGCTGGGTTGGCGCCTGGCAAAACGACGGTCCCGAAGGACCGCCGCTACAAAAAAGGCCGCCACTCCGGGCTAGTACCCACGCAGCAGCATGCTAATAGGCTGACTTGATAAATTCGGCCAGATCGGATTTGAACCCCACCAGTGACGGTTCATGCACGTACATCATGTGCCCCGCCTCGTAATGCTTGAGCACAATGTTTGACCTCAACTCGTCGGCAATATCCAGGTGATCCAGGTAATAGTCGGTAGCCAGGTAGGGAGTCGCAAGATCGTAGTACCCCTGTTGCACCAGCACTTGCATACCCGGGTTCTGGGTCATGGCATAAGACAGGTCCACCAGGGTGTTGGCGAAGGGCAATGGGAATGGAAAATCGGGCTGCTGATGACGCCAGTCCCACTGCATAAACACGTCTCCAAAAACCTTATAGTTGCCGCCATTTTCAACCTTCAGATCCTTGGCGTAATAGTCCATGAACGCCGCCAGGTAGGGCGGTCCAATCGCGGTGGTCATGGGGTCGTAACTTTGGTATTCACCCAGCTTGTTGATCATATTGCCGACAAAACGCGAATCGATCCGCCCTACGGTGACGCCTTTTTCACGCAGCAACTCCTTGGTAAATCGCCCCTCGCTGATGCGCAGATTGGCTTTGTCCCAGTAGTCCGTGCTCAAACCGGTGTAGGCCGACAGCTTCGCCAGAATCTGCTGGCGCCGCTCATCACCCAGGCGCCTGCCCAGCAATAACGCAGGAGCATATTCCTCCAGCGCGAAACGCTCGACCTCGCGCAGAAATGCCGGCAGGTCGGCGGGTTTGTTGTCCAGCGCATTGTGGTACCAGGCGGTGGAGGCGAAGGTCGGCAGGAACATCACGTGGGGCAGGTCAATGCCCATTCCCGCGAACCCTGTGGCCATTTCCATGAACGGTGAGACGAGGATGACGCCATTCAGCGCGAACATGTGCTTACTTAACAGATAGTAGGCGACGCCGCCGGTGCGCATACCTCCGTAGCTCTCGCCCAGCACAAACTTTGGCGAGGCCCAGCGGGTATTCTCGGTCGTGTACTGAACGATGAATTCCGATACAGACTTGATATCCTGGTCCACACCCCAGAAGTCCTCACCCTTGGCATCGCCAACCGGTTTGGAAAAACCGGTGCCCACCGGATCAATCATTACCAGGTCCGCCTCGTCCAGGATGCTGTATTCATTGCTGACACGCTGGAACGGTCCGTTGGGACTGAATCCCGCATCCTTGACCACTGCGCGCTGCGGCCCGAGTACGCCCATGTGCAGCCACAAAGAGGCCGAACCGGGACCACCATTGTAGGCAAAAATCACCGGTCGCCTGGCCTGGTTCATGCCATCCGCCACATAGGCCGTATAACCGAACAGGGCTATCGGCTTACCCTCTTCGTCCTGCATGAGCATGGTGCCGGCGGTCGCCGTGTACTTGATGGTCTTGCCACCAATCTTCATCTCATGCGTGGTGACTGAGACTTTTGCCTCAGGCGTCTCCTCAGGCTTGGCCTGGGAAGCTTCTTCCGCCGCATAAGCAGTGCCAAGGGCGAGCAGCGACAACAGGATGAGTGCGAGTTTTGGCATTTGCATATCCTAAATATTTGTTATTTGCGGCACTCTTGCACGGATCGGACCGGCTGACAATGCCAACGGTGGAACCCCGGGAGCAGTTCCCGGCATTTGCCTGGAAGGTTCACAACCACAATAACTGGAACGGCAAGATGGAGTTATGGTCACTGCCCCCACCATTGACCGAACCTCCGCAGCAGATCAGTAGCGGGTCGCTCAGGACCCAGGGGTCTGACTGATCCGGGCGATCGTCGCGAGGAGGGAGCGGGGTCGAGACAGTGGGTGCGAGCGTTCGAGGAGAATGGCCGTAGCCCTTTGACGAGAAGGGTCGCGCTCAATGTCCGGGATC
>JAPHSC010000334.1 GCA_026193125.1 Gammaproteobacteria bacterium | reverse complement strand
TTCCTGAGGCGCCAGGAAGCTTCCTGCATTTTTGCGAGACCCTGGGACGGCGGGTGGTGACCGAATTCAACTACCGCTACGGGGACAATCGCCAGGCTAGAATATTTGTCGGCATCCAGCTTCAGCGGGGAGACAAGGAACGCCGGGAAGTATTGGAGCACCTGCTTGCATCGGGTTTCAGCACACTTGATCTAAGTGACAACGAACTGGCCAAACTGCATGTGCGTCACATGGTGGGGGGCTATGGCCCCAGCCTGGCCGATGAACACCTGTTCCGCTTTGAGTTTCCTGAACGACCCGGTGCACTGATGAGTTTTCTGCAAGCCATAGGCAGCCGCTGGAACATCAGTCTTTTCCATTACCGCAATCACGGTTCGGATTTTGGCCGGGTGCTGGCAGGCGTGCAGGTGCCAGCGGACGACTGGGAAGATTTCGGTCAACACCTGTCAGAGCTGGGCTACGCGTATTGGGAAGAAACCAGTAATCCGGCCTACCAGATGTTCCTGGGACCGACGCCCTGAGCAAGGAAGCTCTGATCCCTGCACAACTTGTTGCTCATCAGCACGAGCGCATACGTGCGATTGACGCCCCGGCTTCGAATTTCTGCCCACCAGCCGTCCGGACCAGAAAAAAATCAGAAATGTCCTTGCTCCGGCATACGTGGTACGAAGTGGCGGCGCTCAATCCCCGTATCACTGATGATTACCGCCGTACTCTCCGGGATTTCCTCCCAATAATCATCGAGGTGGGTATAAGGCTCCGAGACCACGGCCACGGACTGCTCGTCGAAGTTGGCGGCCTGCGGATTTAGTTCAGCCAGGGCACTCCGGCTCTTGCTGTGGAACA
Source organism: Gammaproteobacteria bacterium (assembly GCA_026193125.1). Lineage (GTDB taxonomy): Bacteria > Pseudomonadota > Gammaproteobacteria > Steroidobacterales > BM003 > CAKZML01. Next base: position 23,362 of record JAPHSC010000334.1, on the reverse strand, counting down.
GCGTGCGCGACTCCCCGCAGGTGGAATAGCGCAACGCGTAAAGATTCCTTCCGTCCGTCAGGCCCACCGTCATCTGCAGCGCGTTGGCGATAGCGTGCTCCTCCGCCAGGTTCTCCACCAACCCGCTCATCAATTCCAGCGCCAAAACGGGATCATTTTCCAGGCCCAGGCCGAGGGCCAGGTAAAACATCAATTCCGAATCTGTCGTGCCGCGAATATGGTTGAATAATTCGGGGTGCACTTCCGCTAACAACCGGCGCCGAATCAAATCGAAATGCTGGATCAAGCCATTGTGCACAAAGCACCAATTGCCATAGCGAAAGGGGTGACAGTTACTGCGCTGGATTTCCGTACCGGTGGCCGCCCTGACATGAGCCATGAATACCGAGCAATTTATCTGGCTGGCAAGGTCACGCAGGTTCTCGTCGTTCCAGGCGGGACGTATGGCTCGATAAAGCCCGGGTGAGTCGCGATGTTGATACCAGGCTATACCAAAGCCGTCGCCATTGGTGCGGGAATCGCTACGGCGGGCTGCCAGGCTTTGCTGTATCAGGGAGTACTCGGTCCCGAACAACAGGTCATCCAGGAATACCGGAGTTCCCTTGTATGCCATCCATCGGCACATACCATACTCCGAAGTTTTGCCTAATCCAGACTTACGGAGAAACCCCCGGGATACTTTTTAGCTAGGCCCGACCTATACGTTGCCTGGCCATGGCATCGGCAACCCTGTTGGTGCTCAGCCCTTGCTGGTCCGCCGCCTGGAATATTTCTGTCAAACGACTACCGATATCTTCCAGTCGCGCCATCACTTCGCGATCATCCCCGAGATCAAAATACTCGTAGGCCACGTTGATGATGCCGCCCGCATTGATCACGTAATCCGGCGCATAAAGGATATCGAGGTCCCTCAGCGCATCACCGTCGGCGTCGGTGGCCAACTGGTTGTTGGCGCCGCCCGCCACGATGGCAACCTGTAGCTTTGGAATACTGCCTGCGTCCAGGATTCCACCCAGCGCGCAGGGTGCCAGGACATCGGCAGGCTGCAGGAGAATTTCATCACCAGGCACTGCCTGTGCAGCAAACTCATCTACCACCCGCTGCACGCGTTGATCATCCATATCCGCGACAATCAGTCGAGCGCCGGCGGCGGCCAGGTCCTTGCACAAGTAATAACCCACATGACCCACGCCCTGCACCGCGACCACCAGGCCCTCCAGGTCACTCCGACCCAGCTTGTGTGCCGCAGCCGCCTTGATGCCGTGAAAAATGCCGCGTGCCGTTTTGGGTGAGGGGTCACCACCGGCGGTGCCGCTCTCGTGAGGCAGGCCACTGACGTAGGAGGTACGCCCGGCAACAATCTCCATGTCCGCAACGCTGATGCCAACGTCCTCGGCGGTAATGTAACTGCCACCCAGGGATTCGACAAAATCACCGAAGGCCCGGAACAAGTCTTCCGATTTATCGCTACGCGAGTCCCCTATGATCACGGCCTTGCCGCCACCCATAGGCAGACCCGCCATGGCGTTCTTGTAGCTCATACCCTTGGACAGGCGCAGCACATCCTTGATGGCATCGTCATCTGAAGCGTAGGGCCACATACGGCAGCCGCCTCCAGCCGGACCCAGGGCGCTGGAATGAATTGCGATAATGGATTTCAGGCCGGTGGTCGGATCCCTGAAAAAAACCACGCGTTCGTGGTCATCGAACGACATGTGTTGAAAAACGCTCAAGATTGCCTCCGGGTCATCGGACGTCTGGTTCAGGCTGGCCGCATTGTACTAGAAATCCCCCTGCCTGATCCGCTCAGGAGGCAGGTTTCTCGTTCCAGATTGCAAAATCCAGGCCCAGCCTGGCTGCGGCACGCACATAAAAGAGGTTAGTCAGATCTGGCCGCGGTGTCAGTAAGCTGATGTACATACACCAGGCCACAGTGAGACAGTCCACAATCGTACACCAGGCATCCAGATCCGCGCGTACCGGCTGCCAGCCGGCTTTGCTGACATAGGTCCGCCATATCTTCTCGGCCTCGTCGCCGTTCATATCGTGATAACAAATCAATGTCGCCAGATCGACCAGGGGACTGCCTCCATCCGCGAATTCCCAGTCTATAAAACGCGTGCTCCAGCCCTGGATAATGTTCTCGCACCACAGGTCATGATGACAAAGAGCCAGATTCCTGTCTCGCAGCTTCGTCGCCGCGCCGACGCACAGACTGGTGAGAACGGAGCGTTTGATTGGCTCAGCGTTCAGCAGATAGCGTTCCACCCTTTTTACCGGTTCGAGAACCGTCCCCGGCGGACTGTAGCTGTGCAGGCGCACCAGCGAATCCGTCAAGGTATCCAGAGCATCTTCCTCGATCAGCATGTTTCGAGACCAGACCACTCCGGGCAGGTATTCATAGACAACGAAGCGTTTTTCCGCGTCAAGCAGCACCGGCGCCGGTGCCAGACCGCTTCCTTGCAGTAACTTAAGCACCTCAAATTCGCGGCCAAAATCGCGCGGCCCGGTGGCCGACGTTCCCCGCCTGACCACGTAGCGCACGTCCCCCACCGTCAACTTCTGGGCTGAGCTGGGACTGCTTCCGGACAGCGGTTCAAGCCGTGCAGAACTGGCCTTGCCCGGCAGGCCCAGCCGTCGCAGGAGGTACGGGAGGAACTGACCCTGGGTACTCACGCAGGGCTATCCAGGTTCTGCCTGCTGACCCGCAGCCAGCTCACGTAGCCAAAAATCGAAATGACTACGTACAAGGCAAACAAAGCAGCGGTCAGCTGCAGACCCCTTAGCTCATACAAATAGATACCCACGCTGTCTATGACAATCCAGTAAAGCCAGTTCTCCAGCTTTTTCCGCGTTACCAGATAGGTCGTCCAGACCGCACCCCAACTCGTGAATGAATCCAGGTACGGGAATGCGGCCTGTGTATAGCTGGCCAATATCCACCCTGACGCCACACTTAAGGCAAGAATGCAGGCCACGGCCCGGACGTGCACGGACAGAGGCCAGGTGCTGACATCCAGTTTTCTCTCGTCACTCTCACCGCGCCGCCATTGCTGCCAGCCGTATACGGCCATGAAAAGATAGAACACCTGCAACACGGATTCCATGTACAAGCTGGCTGCAAAGAACAGGTACAAGTAGATGGCGGTACTGACAAAGGCCGCTCCCCAGCACCAAAGGCTCTCCCTTACCGCCAGCAACAGGTAGGCAATCGCCAACACGACCGCAGTCAGCTCCAGAAAGTTCATTGCCAGGAATTCAACTATCAGTTGTTGCATGCTCAGCTTACCGGTCGGACGTCCCCGCCCAGGACCTTCATAACGAATGCTGCCTGCGCGCCCGACTCGTGAGCCATCTGCATTTCCCGTGACAGCAAACTCATGACTGTGGCGTAGTCACCAAAGACCTGGGTGCTGGTCGGGTTTGTCAGCACTTCCAGCTCGGGGTGGCTGTTAAGCGCCTCAATGAAGTCGACAATGCCACGCAGGTAATCCGAGGTCAGGGGATACATACTAATTTCAACGGTAACATTCATAGGGCACCTGATGTCTTGCCGGGGTCCGGCTCAATAACGGTAACTAAGTGTCAGGCCAAGCTGGCGGGGATCACCCTGACGCGTATACAACTTGTCTTCCCAGTCGGGGGGTTCGTTGGCAAAGTAAAACCCTCGTACCTGGTATACCCGGTCAAATACATTGCGCGCCCAAAGGTAGGCGCTCCAGCGAACACCCTCGTATCCCAGGCGCCCATTGACCAGGCTATAGGCCTCGGAGCGTTGGTCATGGCTGTCGGAAAAGTAGAAACTGTCTCTACCCACCACATCGGCTCGCGCAAAGAAGCCTGTCGCCGCGTGGTAACTGATGCCAAGACTGTAATTCCAGGATGGCGCATGGGCCTGCTCCCTGCCATCCAGCACGCGGGTCCCCGCTTCGTAGTCCCGAAATTCCGAATGCAGCAGTCCCAGGCCAGCGTTCAGTGCCCAGCCCATGGCCAAGTCCCATCGCAGCTGCCCCTCCAGTCCGTAATTCACGCCCTCCGCGGCATTGTCATTATAGAAAGTGAAAGACAGGGGATCGCTGGGATCGTCCTGAAAAGACGTGCTGACCTGGGCATCCTCGCGGTCCATGTAGAACACCGCAACAGATCCTGCCAGACCGTGCCGGGGCGATACTCCCTTGAAGCCGATTTCCAGATTCCAAAGGTACTCTGGATCAAAGATTCTGCGGTCCTCGGGAATTGATGGATCGATGTTGAATCCCCCGGCCTTGTACCCGCGAGCCAGGGTGGAGTAAAAACGCGCACGCGGGGTAAACTCATAGGCCAGGGTCAGGTGGCCACCGGGCATGTTGTCGACTGGGCTGAAGCTCACACCCTGGCTGTCGATATAGCTTGCTTCCCGACGCTCAAGACGCAAACCAAACGCCAGGCTCCAGTTCACCGCGAGCCGGGCATCAAGTTGCCCAAACAGTGCCAGGTTGGTGGCCTGATAATCGCTGTCCAGCGAGCGGTAGATATCGCCATTATAGGTATCAAGAATATCGTTGGTCTCCCTGGTATCCAGGCCATACAGACCGATTATCCAGGCGGTGCTGGCGCCAAAGATTTCCGCACCCGGGCGGGACCCCAGTCGAAATTCCTGGCCCAGGCTGCGACGCTCGCGGCGGGTGGAAGAAAAGAAATCGTAGGGTGCATACTCGCCCCAGCTGTCATCATTCCCCCAGTCGCCGTCGAAACTGAATAACACATCGCTGTCGGCCACGGTCGTAATACTCAACAAGGTCACATCTTTCGAGGCATCCCACTCAATACGCGCCGCCATCGCAGCAGTACGCTGACTGTCCTCACCCGGCTTGTCGGAGAGTGTATTCAGCGAATTATCGATCGCCCAGGCGTCGTAACCGTTGTCCAGATCCACCAACATCGCGGTGAACTTCGCCCGCAAGGTATTCGATATCGCCCAGTGCAACTTGCCCCGGGTAGTAAGTTCGTCCCGCCGATTGGTGTCGCTGGCGTCAAGGTACCGGTTGTCGCGAAAACCATCCTGGGTGGAACGCTGGGCCACCAGCCGATACCCCATCCGTTCGCTCAGCGGTCCGCCCAGGGCCAGGCCTATCCCCTGGGCCGAATCGCTACCCGCCGTGGCCTCGGCGTTTAATTCAAAAGTGTCACCCGGATCCACGGTCCGCACAGAAATCAAACCGGCCAGGGCGTTGGCCCCAAGCGCCGTGCCCTGGGGTCCGCGTAAAACTTCCACCTGGCGGGTATCGAACAAAGTGGCAACACCACCCATGCCGCTGAAATCAATATCATCGACCAGAAAGCCCACCGAGGGGTTCGGGGCGCCTTCATACTGGCTGCGCTCGCCGATGCCACGAATCTGGAAGTAGCGGGGGCGTGACGTGCCACCCGCCCAGTTCAGATTGGGAACCAACTGGAGTACGCTTTCCAGGTGCTGCTGCCCCGCTTCCTGCAGCAGGGTCTGGTCGAGCACGGTGACGCTGGCGGCAGTCGCCAATTGCGTCGCCTCCCTGAGGGATGCGGTGACCGTGATACTTTCTATCGGCTGGGCCGGCATATCCTGGGCATGGGCAGTCACGACCAGGAAGGGAATTCCCGCCACCATCAACGATGCAAAAGAAGCAATACGGCTCATTAGCCAGGAATCTCCAGCGAAATTTGCAGGAGATCCGGTGAGTGACGGTAAGGTGGCTGGTTTGCCGGGAAAGGCACCTAGTTCCTACGCCGGTACTATCCGGATCAGGTTCAAAGGGTTCCCGACCACATTTCCGGCGATCGGCATCTCAGGCCGTATTGGCCACCCCTAAGGCGGTCTTTAATATACTCCAGCACGGCGGCTTAAGACAGCCTCGCGCAGACATGGCGTTGCGCCAGCGGGCCTCCCCGGTAACACAGGGCTGGTTCCAAGAAGGTGAACTGGCGCGATTTCTAGTAGATCTTTCTAAGCGCCTTGAGTACATCGCGCCGGGCGATCATACCCACCATGCGCTCGTCCTGCATGACCAGGAAGCGGCGGTAGGGCTTGTTAACAAAGCGCTCGGCCAGGTCAAGAATCGAGGTATCAGGATGCACGCTGGCCACTTCCTTGACCATGACCTCGTCGACCCGCCCCGCCATATCGCCGTGGTAACCGGCATGCAATGCCGCCTTGATACAGTCGTACTCGGTGAACATCCCGACCACGTCACCCATCTCATCCACCACCGGGGCCCCGGAAATACCGTAGTCAATCAGCAGATTGACCGCTTTCATGACTTCCATATCCGGCTTGAGGGTTATGACCTCGGCGGTCATGAAATCGCGAACCTTTATGCTACTGATGGGCATTATTGCGTCTCCTGCACGTTCCCGCGGCAGCGTTTGCACACTGGCAGTCTTTGCCGACTCCGCCGCAACTACCCTTGATGGGTTCGCGACCAAAAATCACGCCGATAGCGCAACCAAAAAGCGCGAGACCGGTCACGACAAAAGCAAATAAGAATTCCACTACGCTCCCCCCGGGATCAACCGCCGAAGTCATCCAGCAAAATGTTCTCCGGATCCACGCCCTGCTCGTCGAGCATGTGGATTACTGCCGAATTCATCATGGGCGGACCACACATATAGTACTCGCAATCCTCGGGCGCCGGGTGATCCTTGAGGTACATCTCATACACAACCTGGTGGATAAATCCCTTTGGACCGGTCCAGTTATCTTCCGGCAGGGGATCCGACAGCGCAACATGCCAGGTGAAGTTGGGATGTTTTTCAGCCAGGGCATCAAACTCCTCGGCATAGAAAATCTCGCGCTTGCTGCGGGCGCCGTACCAGAAGCTGATCTTGCGCTTGCTGTCCAGGCGAAGCAGCTGGTCGAAGATATGGGAACGCATGGGAGCCATACCTGCGCCGCCACCGATGAACACCATCTCATTCTGGGTGTCCCTGGCGAAAAACTCACCGTAGGGTCCAGATATAATCACGTCGTCACCCGGCTTGAGGTTGAAGATAAAGGACGACATCTTGCCCGGGGGAACCACGCCATAGGCGCCGGGAGGCGGCGTGGCGATGCGTACGTTGAGCATGATAATGCCCTTCTCACCTGGATAGCTTGCCATGGAGTAAGCACGCATCAGGGGTTCGTCCACCTCGGACTTCAGATCCCATAGCTTGTACTTGTCCCAATCTTCGCGGTATTCCTCTTCCACATCGAAATCGGAGAAGCTCAACTTGTGAGCAGGACATTCGATCTGGATATATCCACCAGCGCGGAACGGCACGTCCTCGCCCTCCGGCAACTCCATGACCAGTTCCTTGATGAAGGTCGCCACGTTGCGATTTGAGCGCACTTTACAGGTCCACTTGCGTACGCCAAACACCTCTTCAGGCACTTCGATCTGCATGTCCTGCTTGACTACAACCTGGCAGGACAGGCGATGCCCCTCGGCTGCCTCACGCTTGTTGATCGCCGAGCGCTCGGTGGGCAGGATTACCCCGCCACCCGATTGGATTTTCACCCGGCACTGGCCACAGGTGCCACCACCGCCACAGGCGGAAGGCACGAACAGTTGTGCATCGGCCAGCGCCCCGAGCAGCTTGCTGCCTATCGGGGCTTTCACCACGCGTTCGCCATTGACGGTGATGTCCACCGAGCCGGATGCCACCAGCTTGGAACGGAAAAACAGGATTACCACCACCAGGATCAGGATGATCCCGGTAAAGAAGGCAGTTCCCAGTGCTACGATTTCAATCATTTGCCACAATCCCGGCTAGGCTCCGATCACGAGGATCAGAGATGAATTCCACCGAATAACATGAATGCCATGGACATCAGGCCCACGGTAATAAACGTGATACCAAGGCCCTGGAGACCTTCCGGCACATCACTGTACTTGAGCTTCTCCCTGATGCCCGCAAGCAGGACGATGGCCAGGGCCCAACCCAGACCACTGCCCACGCCATAGACTACAGATTGGGTAAAGTCGTAATCCCGACGAACCACGAACAAGGTGCCAGCGAGAATGGCGCAGTTCACCGTGATCAGCGGCAGGAATATACCCAGCGCCTGGTAGAGCGCGGGAAAGAACTTGTCCAGGGTCATTTCCAGGATCTGGACCATCGCGGCGATCACACCGATGTAACTGATGAGACCCAGGAACTCCAGGTTCACCCCGGTGATTCCGGCCCACTCCAGCGCATCCGGCTTGAGCAGGTACTGGAAGATCATGTTATTGACCGGAACCGTGAGCGTCTGCACCACGATCACCGCCACGCCCAGACCAAAGGCAGTTTCCACTTTCTTGGACACTGCCAGGAAAGTACACATACCCAGGAAGAACGACAGCGCCAGGTTCTCGATAAAGACGCTCTCGATAAAAAGCGAGAATAGGCTATCCATCAGCTTAGCTCCGTCCTGTGCACATGACTGATCCGGTACTCGGGTTTCTCAACCTGGGCCGGCTTCCAGGTACGCACACCCCAGATCAGCAAACCAATAATGAAGAAGGCGCTGGGGGCGAGCATCATCAGTCCGTTGGGGTAATACCAACCACCCTCAGTCACCTTGGGCAGAATCTGAACGCCCAGCAGGCCACCCGTGCCAAACAGCTCGCGCGTCACGGCCACCGTTATCAGCACCACGCTATAACCCAGGCCATTGCCGAGTCCGTCCAAAAGACTGGGCCAGACCGGGTTCTTCATGGCAAAAGCCTCAGCCCTGCCCATCACGATGCAGTTGGTGATGATCAGACCGACGAACACCGACAGGCGCTTGGACAGGTCAAAGGCGTAGGCCCGCAACAACTGGTCCACCACGATCACCAGCGAGGCAATAATGGTCATCTGCACGATGATCCGAATATTGGTCGGAATCTGCTTGCGGATCAGACTGATGCTGGCGTTGGATACGGCCGTCACCAGGGTAAGCGCCAGGCACATGAGCAGGGACGCAGCCAGCGAAGTGGTTACCGCAAGAGCCGAGCAAATACCCAGCATCTGCAGGGTAATCGGATTGTTATCGACCAGCGGATCAAGAATTATGCGTTTGTCGACAGCCATTTCAGCTCGCCTCCATCTGTTGTGCTTTCAGCCTGGCGAGGTAAGGGCCAAAGCCGTCGGGGCCCAGCCAGTACTTGAGCAGAGCGGATACACCACGACTGGTCATGGTGGCGCCTGAAATGGCATCCACCTGGTAATCAATCAGGGGTGAAGCGGGGTTCACGCCACCCTTGATCACATCGACCAGGGGTTGCCCGGTCTCATCCAGCGCCAGCTTGCCTGGCCACTTGGCCAGCCAACGGGGATTGTCCACCTCGGCGCCCAGACCGGCAGTCTCGCCTTGCTCGTAGAACTTCAGCCCGCGAATGGTGCGCAAGTCCGAGTCCAGCGCGATAAATCCGTACAGGGTCGAATACAAGCCCGATCCGTAAACCGGCAGCACAACACCATTAAACTGGCCGTCCTTTTTCAGTAAATAAACCTTGGCCATATCGGCACGCCGCTTGATCCGTGCAATGTCCTCTTGTGAATCCAGGGCCCTGCTGGTGTCCGGCTTGCGCGCTGCCGTGACTGCATTAAAGCTCTCCGGATCTACCCCGGTCATCTCTTCACCGGAATCCAGGTTGATGATCTGGGCCTCTACCGATCCCATTAACTCGTTCACCTTGGCTACCGGTGCGCCGGCTTCGGCCAGACCCGCTGCCAGCAGCAGATTACGCTGCACATCCAGACGCACATTGGCTTCCTGGATAGGCCGCAAAACTACCGCTGCCCCGGAAACCAGGACCGAGAAAACCAGGCAAAGCACTAACGCCACAAATAGCGTTTTTTGCCAGGACTCATTACTCATGCCAATTCCTCCCTGCGGCGACGACGGCGGATATTCGCCTTGACGACGCCATAGTCAATAAGCGGTGCAACCAGGTTGGCAAACAAGATGGCCAGCATGATTCCTTCCGGGAATGCCGGGTTCGCCACCCGGATCACCACCGTGAGCATGCCGATGAGGGCACCATAGATCAGCCGGCCGGTATTGCTCATCGCAGCACTCACCGGATCGGTCGCCATGAACATCATGCCGAAGGCGAAGCCACCAACTACCAGGTGCCAGTACCAGGGCATGCTGGCCATAGGCGTGTACTCGGTGCCAAAAAAATTGAACAACAGGCTGGTAATCACCATACCGCCGAAGACACCGAGGATGATGCGCCAGGACGCAATACGCATGAAGATCAGCAACAGGCCGCCAAAAATACATGCCAGCGCCGAGGTGGATCCCAGGTCACCCTGGATGGTGCCAAGGAACGCCTGCATCCAGCTCACATCGCCACCGTGTATCGCGGCCATGCCACCCGTTGCGGCCACGGCCAGCGGGGTTGCCCCGGAAAATCCGTCCACCGCAGTCCATACCGCATCGCCCGAGATTTGCGCCGGGTAGGCAAAAAACAGGAACGCCCTGCCGGTAAGCGCCGGATTAAGAAAGTTCTTACCGGTTCCACCGAATACTTCCTTGCCCATCACCACGCCAAAGCTGCAACCCAGCGCCACCTGCCAAAGCGGAATCGCAGGCGGCAGTATCAGGGCAAATAACAAAGAGGTGACCAGGAAACCTTCATTGACTTCGTGATTTCTAACGGCGGCAAACAGCACTTCCCAGAAACCACCCGCCATGAGGGTCACCACGTAGATCGGCAGGAAGTAGGCCATGCCGTGCCACATGCAGTCCCACAGACTGCGCGGATCGTAAGCGACATGCAGCATCGCCAGAATCGCGCCTCTCCAGTCATCCGGCGCGGCCAGGCCCAGCCCGCTGATTGCCAGGTTGGCCTGGTAGCCAACATTCCAGATTCCGAATATGGCAGCTGGAGTCGCGGCAATCACCACCGCGTACATGACTCGCTTGAGATCTACGCCGTCACGCACATGCGGAGCCACCCGGGTGCGATCCGCCGGGGAGTAAAACAGCGTGTCGACCATCTCGTAAACCGCGTGGAGTTTCTCCAGGCGACCACCCTTGGCAAACAGCGGGTGGAGGTTATCCAGCAATTGACGCAGAGCACGCATCAGCCTTCCCTCTCAATTATTTCAAGATTACTCCGCAACACCGGACCGAAGTCATACTTGCTGGGACATACGTAGGAGCACAGGGACAGGTCTTCCTCATCCAGTTCCAGGCAACCCAATAGCTGGGCCTCGTCGGTATCCTGGATCAGGATTGCACGCAACAACTGGGTGGGAAGAATATCCAGGGGCATCACAGCTTCGTAGGATCCAATTGGAACCATGGCCCTGGGACTGCCCTCTTGTGAGCTGGTGAAATTAAATAATTTGGAACCACCGAACCAACTGGAGGCAAATGTACGTGTGAGCGAGAATTTCTCGGGTCCCGGTCTGGAGAAAGCCAGGAACTTGCGCTCAACCTCATCGCCAATTACCGAGATCTGAGTGTGGTAACGGCCCAGGTAGGCACTCCAGTCCGCCGCCCGGCGGCCCGAAAGAACCGATCCTGAAATCACGCGGCTGGCACCGGGCAACAGTTCATCTTTCAACAGTTCCCTGGTCGACGCACCCAGACGTGTACGAATAAGACGGGGCTTCTTGACCTTGGGACCCGCCAGGGCAATGACGCGCGAAGGATCCCGTCTGCCGGTCAACACCAGGTGCCCGATTTCGATGACGTCCTGGTAGCCTATGTGCCAAACGCTGCGCTTGGCGCCCACCGGGCTCAGCATATGAATGTGGGTCCCGGCCAGTCCGGCAGGATGCGGCCCGGAAAACTGGGCATGGGTAATCTGCTCCGTTTCTGGCAATGCCGGGGTCACACCGGCAGCGGTGCATACATACACCTTGCCAGGTGTCAGGGTTGCAAGGGCACTCAGTCCGGCGCGAAATTCCTCTTCCCGGCCACGCATGACAATCGCCGGATCAGCGGCCAGAGGGCTGGTATCAATGGCGGTCACGAATAATGCATAGGGTTCACTGTCAATTGCCGGAATCCTGCTGAAGGGACGCGTCCGCAGGGCTGTCCAGAGACCGGAAGTCCGCAGCGTCTCGATGACGTTTGCGCGCTGCAGGCTTGCAAGCCCCTTGTCTCCCAGGGCCTCCCAGGTCTCCTGCCCATCGCCAGACAGTTTGATCACCACCGACTGCAGCACTCTCCTGTGGCCACGAGTAACCGCCTGGACAATACCGGCACCCGGGGCGGTGAAAACCACATCCGGATTGGTTTTGTCCTGGAACATCGGCTGGCCCAGACTGACTTGTTGACCTTCCTCGATCAGCATCTTTGGCTTAAGGCCAACATAGTCGAATCCGATCAGCGCCACGGCACTTGTTTCGCGGTCCTCGATCACCTGTTCCGGCGCACCGGAAATCGGCAAGTTCAAACCTTTTTTAATTTCAATATGCATGGTATTTGCCACAAGACCCCATCGTATTTTAGGAATGCTCTGCCTCGGAGACCCGGCGCCTGCTCGCCGAATAGCGGTGTACATTCACACGCTCCAGCGTCACCAGCCCACCACAATCGGCCTTTTCAAACAATTCATCCAGGACAGCCTGAAAGTCCTTCAATTTCATTTCCTCGTCGACCAGCTCAATCACTACCGGCAAGTCCGCCGAGAGATCGAGTACACGCGCGGTACGTATCGTGCTGGTTGCTCCGAATCCTGTGACGCCTTTCCAGGCCGTTGCCCCGGCAAGACCACTGGTCCGGGCCTCCTGCACGATGCGTTCGTACAGCGGCGAATGACCTACTTTGTCGGCCTCGCCCACAAAGATGCGCATCAATACCGCCTGGTCCGCCAATGTCATTCTTATTACCTCAGCAAAGCTGAAACCAGAAGCATGCCCAGGTAGAAGCAAGCCATGGCGCCAACCAGCGTCGCGGTCATATAGGCCGCAGCGAGAAAATAGTCGTGCTCGCTCAAATACGCGTGCAACTCATACACGAAAGAAGACAATGTAGTGAACCCACCGCAAAAACCCGTTGCCAGCAAAAGGCGCATCTCGGTGGAAGGCCACTCCGTTCTGAAGACCATTTGCATTATTACGCCAATCAGGAAACACCCGGCCAGATTGGCCACCAGGGTCCCCGCAGGGAAGCTCAGCGACAGTGCCTGACTGCCCAGGGATAGCAGGTAGCGCAAAATCGCCCCCAGCATCCCGCCGACGCCTACATAGGCGATGGGAGCTAACGTCAAAATGGTCTTCAAACTCTCTCCCCTCAGGATGCGAAGTCTTCGATCCAGGCACTTTATTGTCAACTGTGGCGGATACCTATATGCATACGGAGCAAATCGTGAAAACCACTAGAAAAACAGCAGGTTTTCTGCCCCAGCCTGGTCCCCGCAGCACACTACCAGTCGCCAAGATTAAAGCATTTACACTATTTTGGAAGGCCGGTCCGGGCTGGCCGAACAGGGCTGATGGGTGGACCCGCCTTGTGTTTCAGTAAAAATTCGACGCCCTGGGGGGAACCCGGAGGGGACTCAGCCCTTGCTGCGTATCACCAGCACCGGACTATCCGCATCCCGCAACACGGCCTCGGTGGTGCTACCCAGCACCGCGTGACGTATGCCACGGTAGCCATGGGTGGACATAACAATCATCCTGGCATCGTGTTCCCTGGCGTAGTCGACGATCTGGATCGATGGTTTACCGACCAGTACGGCGGTGACAGGCGGGCGGTCAAATTGCGCCGCATGCTGTTCCAGGAATTCGCTCATACGTTGCTTGCCATACTCCTCCAACTCATTGGCCGATGGCATCATCGCGGCGGAATTGACAAAGGCGCCATAGTAATGGGGCATCTCGATCGAATAAATACAGTGAATCTGCGCATTTTCCAGCGCAGCCATCTTGCGCGCCCACTCGACCGCCGCCAGGGACTGGCTCGAGAAATCCGTTGGAAATACGATTACCGACTCGCTCACAGCACACCTCCTGAAAACGGGCACGAATACAAACCAGGCCCGACCAGACTGTACCTCGCAGTCTAGGTCAGAACGCGCCCTTTAGTAATACGGAGTTACCGCCGACTCGCCGTTTGGCCTGACCAGGAAGCCACTTAATCTTGTCTGGAAAGAGGCTCCCTATCCCAGGGTGCGAATATCCAGACCGCCATCAGCAAAACGTGCCCGCAGGACTTTCTTGTCAAACTTCCCGACACTGGTCTTCGGCACCTCGGTGATGAAACTCCAACGCTCCGGCAACCACCACTTTGCTACCTTGGTGGCCAGGTATGCGGACAATTCCTCCGGGGTAACCGTTGCGCCCTCGGCCAACACCACGCAAGCCAGCGGCCGCTCATCCCAGCGGCTGTCCGGGATACCGACCACCGCCGCCTCAACCACCTGCGGATGACCCATAATGGCGTTTTCCAATTCCACTGAGGATATCCACTCGCCGCCAGACTTGATCACATCCTTGGACCGGTCGGTAATGCGGATGAAGCCGTTTGGAGTCAGTGAACCCACGTCTCCCGTACACAACCAGCCATCCTCAAACTTGTCTGGATCCGCATCGCGATAATAGGAACCTGTTATCCACGGACCCCTCACCTGGATTTCGCCTGTAGTCTCACCGTCCCACGGTGCTTCATGACCCTCATCGGTCATCAGCCTGATTTCCACGCCGGCGACCACCTGCCCGGCCATAGCTATCCAGTCCACCTCCTCGGACTCGGGTGTGCCCTTGGGCGGATACGATATCGCCGCCACCGGACTGGTCTCGGTCATCCCCCAGCCCTGGTGAATAGACATGCCATGGCGATCCCTGAAGCCCTCGATGAGCGACCTGGGCAGAGCCGCACCGCCACAGATCACCATGCGGACAGAGGAGAAATCCACCGGGTTGGCATCGGCGTGACGCAATACCTCGTTCCAGATGGTCGGCACCGCACCTGCCAAGGTGACCTTGTAGTCCTGGATGAAGCGGCACAATGGTGCGGCCTGCAGGAAACGGTCCGGCATGGCGAAGTTGGCACCCACCATCCAGCCGGCATACGGCAGACCCCAGGCGTTGGCGTGGAACATCGGGACTATCGAGAGTATGACGTCGTACTGATTCAGTGCCAGTACCGCCCCGCTGGTGATACCCCAGGAATGCAACACCGACGAGCGATGCGAATACACCACGCCCTTGGGATTGCCGGTGGTGCCACTGGTGTAGCACATGGCGGCTGCAGAACGTTCATCCACGTCCGGCCAGTCGTAGCTGGTCTCGGCAGCGGCCAGCAATTCCTCGTACCTCAGGACCTGGGCACCATGCCCTTCCAGCGCCGAGGCATCGCCGTCGCCCACCACGATGTAGGTTTCCACCGTCTTGAGCTGGGACGCGACCCTGGCCAGCAGCGGCAGGACGCTGTCATCCACGATCACTACCTTGTCTTCCGCATCGTTGGCCACGTATACAAGCTGCTCCGGGAACAGCCTGATATTGAGGGTATGCAAGACTGCGCCCATGCAGGGGACGGCCATATAGGCCTCAAGATGGGACTGGTTATTCCAGCAGAATGTTCCAACCCTGTCCGTTTCCCCGACCCCAAGACCGGCGAGCGCATTGGCCAGCCTGGCAGAACGTTCAGCCACCTGTGCGTAGGTGGACTCCAGATACCCCTTGGGAGTCATGGTGCAAACCTTGCTGTCCGGATAGGCCCTGCGGCCATAGTCAAATATCATCCTGATCGTCAGTGGAAAATCCTGCATGGTTCCTAGCATTTGCTGCGCTCCCTAAAACCTGTACTGTTACTGGTGTGGTGTTCGAACTCTCGATTGTCGCTATCGTTCCCAGGGTTCGTTGCCGCTAAACATAGCACGAAGGAAATGGCTGAATGCATCATGCTGCGAAAATCCACTTCGTATATTTCCAGGGCTGTCCAACGGCCGAACCGGCTCGCCGGGCCCTGAACAAAGCCATCAAGGAGCTGAACCTGGATTGCCAGGTAATCGACGTTGATACCACGGGCGGACTCCCAGGCAACGCCATGGGTCGCTACCCGTCCCCGACGATCCTGGTGAACGGCAGGGAATTATTTGGCCCCACTCAAGGCACGGCCGCATGTTGCCGTGTCTATCCCGCCGATAGCTTCGAACCTGGTGTACTGGCAGCGGAGCTGCGCGCCGCCCTCAAACTTGCCTGACCCGGTGCACGGGCCCGCCCAGATTGATTCAGGGCGCAGAGTGTCTCGCCAGGCCTTGCTCGTACCAGCCCTTGCTGGCATTGACGATATACACGACTGACAACATCACCGGCACTTCGATCAATACTCCAACCACGGTGGCCAGGGCGGCTCCGGATGTGAAACCGAACAGACTGATTGCCGCCGCCACCGCCAGCTCGAAGAAATTGCTGGCGCCAATCAGGGCAGACGGACCGGCCACGCAATGCGCCACGCCCAGTTTTCGATTCAGCAGGTAGGCCAGGCCCGAGTTGAAATACACCTGGATGGTAATAGGGACGGCGAGCAAGAGTATGACCATGGGCTGGGCGACAATTTGCTCACCCTGAAATGCAAAAAGCAGGACCAGGGTGGCCAGCAAAGCCGCCAGCGACAGGGGTTGCAGCCGCTCCAGCACCGCGCTCATGGCTGCCGGCCCCATGTGCAGCAGCAGTTTGCGCCAGGCTTGTGCGATCACCACCGGAATCACGATGTACAGCACCACTGACAGCAGCAGGGTATCCCAGGGCACGACTATCGAGGACAAACCCAACAGCAGCCCCACGATCGGAGCAAAGGCAAACACCATAATGGTGTCGTTCAGAGCCACCTGGCTCAGGGTGAAATTGGGTTCTCCACCGGTCAGGTTGCTCCAGACAAATACCATCGCAGTGCACGGCGCAGCAGCGAGGATAATCAGACCCGCGATATAGGAATCAATCTGATCCGCCGGCAGGTATTCGGCAAACACACCGCGAATAAAAAACCATGCCAGCAAGGCCATGGAAAACGGCTTGATCGCCCAGTTTACAAATACCGTGACACCGATACCCCGCCAATGCTCACGCACCTCATGCAAGGCCCCAAAATCCACCTTGAGCAGCATCGGAATGATCATTAGCCAGATCAGGATCGCCACCGGGAGATTCACTTCGGCAATTTTCATTTCACCGAGCGCCTGGACCGGAGTGGGCAGCATATGCCCCAGCACCACACCCACCACGATACACAGACCCACCCAGATACTCAGGTAGCGCTCAAATATGCCCATAGAGGCTGCAGGCCTGGCCGGGTTTTCCTGCTTGCTCATTTGACCTCCTTGTCCTCGCCCTCGGGCAGACTCTTGCCAATCTCGATCAGCCGCTGTTGCAAAGCTTCAGCTCCCAATTGTTCTACCGGCAGTTCCACGCAGGCTTTCACCCGGTGCTGCAAAATCCGAAAAGCGCGCTGAAATGCGGCCATACGTTCCTCCTGGCTGCCTTCGGCCGCCGCCGGGTCCTCGGTCCCCCAATGTGCGGTCGATGGATGACCGGGCCAAATCGGGCAGGTTTCCGCCGCTGCGCTGTCGCAAACGGTAAAAATCAGGTCCATGCGCGGCGCATCGGCAAACTCATCCCAGCTCTTGCTGCGACCCTGGTAATCCGTCATGCCCATATCGGCCAGCAATTGTGCCGCCAGGGGATTTATCCGCCCGGTGGGTTGACTGCCGGCGCTGTAGGCGCGGAAACAGCCCTTTCCCCAGTGGTTCATCAGCGCCTCCGCCAGCACGCTGCGAGCAGAATTACCGGTACACAGGAACAATACATTGACCATGCCGTGCCGCCTCGCCGCCCGGGTCTTCCCGCCCTGGCCAATAAAAACCCGACTCTTTGTCGGGAATTATACCCTCACCCAATCTGTTGTCTCACAAGCCGCTCCGTTACACTGCGGATTTACGCGGATGCTGCCCAATGACAGACACCACGGCCTCGTTCACGGTGCTTGAAACACCCGCCCCCGACTTTACTCGGGACCAGGCGGAACAGATGGCGCTCGAGTACTTTGGAATACGGGCCAGCGCGGAAACGCTGGTCAGCGAGCGCGATCAGAACTTCCGATTGCGCTGCGAAGACGGCAAGAAATATGTTCTGAAAATCGCCAACCCCGCCGAGTCAGCCCGAGTACTGGAGTTTCAAAGCGCCGCGCTTGAGCACGCTGCCCGGTGCAACCCCGATCTGGCACTGCCCCGCCTGGTGCGAAGTGTCAGGGGCGAGATCATTCACACCCATGTCCATGCAGGCACGACCTACCTGCTGCGCGTGGTGACCTGGCTGGATGGCGTGCCGCTGTCAGACCGGGGGCATGGCAATACCGGTCCGGCTCTGCGTCGGGCCATGGGGCAATTCCTTGCCCAACTGAACAAGGCCTTGCAGGGGTATTTTCACCCCGCCGCGCAGCACGACCTGTTGTGGGATGTAAAGCGCACGCTGGACACACGCATACACCTGCATCATGTGAAGGACTCCCGTCACAGGGAACTCATTGAGCATGCCCTGGACTACTTTGAGCATTACATACATCCGCGCCTGGCCGGCTTGCGGGCCCAGGTCATTCACAACGACATGAATCCGGCCAATGTCATCGTCAGCCGGGATGATCCCGAGCTGCTGGCAGGCATGATCGATTTTGGCGACATGTTGCACGCACCACTGGTGGCCGACCTTGCCGTCGCCGCCGCCTACCAGGTTTTTGGCACTCGGGACCTTGTGGCTGCTGTTTGCGACATGCTTTCGGCCTACCAGGCTGTCAATCCGCTGCAGGAGGAGGAAATCGACCTTCTGCCCGGTCTTATCGCCAGCCGGATTGCCATGTCCGCCATCATCGCGCAATGGCGGGCGAGTGAACACCCGGAAAACAGCGAGTACATCCTGGCCGACTTCCCTTCCGCCTGGCTGGCGCTGGAAGCGCTGGCTGCGACGGATTACGACGAGATGGTGCGTGCGCTGCGCCAGGCCGCAGGCTATCCGGGGCGCAGCACCAGTCCCGCCGAAAAGGAATCACCTGAACACTACCGCGCTTTGCTGGAACGACGTCGCATAGCCCTGGGACCCGCGATGCGGCTGTTTTACGACAAGCCGGTGCATGTGATTCGAGGCGAGGGAGCCTGGCTATTTGACAGCCAGGGCAATCGCTACCTGGACAGTTACAACAACGTGGCCCACGTGGGGCATGCGCACCCGGAGGTTGCTGCGGCCATCGCGTCCCAGTCACGCACCCTCAATACCAACACTCGCTACCTGCACGAAAACATCGTGGAACTGTCCGAGCGTCTTGCTGCCACGCTGCCCGGTGAACTCAGTGTGTGTATGTTCGTGTGCACCGGCAGCGAAGCCAATGATCTAGCCCTGCAGATCGCTCGTGCCAACAGTGGAAACCGCGGATGCATCGTGTCTGCCAATGCCTACCATGGCAATACCACCGCCGTATTCCAAATGTCACCCGAAGACTGCCCACTCGAGATGCGCGAGAACTGGCTGGAAACGGTACCCGGTCCCGACATCTATGGCGGCATCTACCGGGGCGCGGACGCATCCGCCCTTTACGCCAGCCACCTGGACCAGGCCATCACCAACCTGGCCGAGCGGGGTGAGGGTACTGCGGCCGTAATCTTCGACAACATCTTCAGCAGCGAAGGTGTCTTCCCGCCGCCGGCCGGCTACCTCAAGGCGGCTTACGCGAAGGTCAGGGCTGCCGGGGGCTTATGCATCGCCGACGAGGTCCAGTCTGGATTCGGACGTACCGGTGACCACATGTGGGGGTTTGCCCATGATGCCGTCATACCGGACATCGTCACCCTCGGCAAACCCATGGGCAACGGACACCCCATCGCGGCGGTGATCACCACACCGGCCATCGCCGAACAATTCGCGCGCAAACGGCACTATTTCAACACCTTCGGCGGTAATCCGGTTTCCTGTGCTGCCGGCCTTGCGGTGCTGCGCATTTTGGAGCGCGAGCACCTGCAGGAACATGCCCGCACCACGGGCGAGTATCTGCGCAAGGGCCTGCGCGAATTGATGGACCGTCATCAGCTAATCGGCGATGTGCGCGGGGCTGGTCTTTTCAATGCGGTGGAGTTGGTCACTGACCGCAAGCTACGAACCCCGGCGGTAGAACACACTGCCCGGGTGATCAATCGTTTGAAAGAGCTGGGAATTTTTGTTGGACTCACCGGGACAAGGAACAACGCTATCAAGCTGCGTCCACCCCTGGTGTTTGCCCAATCCCAGGCAGACTTGTTAATCGAGGGCCTGGATCAGGCCCTGCGCGACACCGTCTGAATCGGGTCGCGCGTGCCGGACGTCGTATCAACGACCACCATTGAAAGGAATTCAGCATGACACAAGCCAAGAAGCAGGAACGCGAATTTGAAGTCGTGATATGGGGCGCAACCGGATTCACCGGCAGATTGGTTGCCGGCTACCTGGCCGCAGAATACGGCGTGGGGAAAAACTTGCGCTGGGCGATTGCCGGTCGCAGCGAGGAGCGTCTGAAAGCGATCAGAAAATCACTGGGCAAGAACGCGAGCACACTACCCATTATCCTGGCCGACAGTCATGATCCGGAATCCCTGGTCAATATGGTCAGGCGCAGCAAGGTGGTGTGCTCCACCGTGGGGCCATTCGCCAAATACGGCAGCGAACTGGTTGCAGCCTGCGCCAGTCAGGGTACCGATTACTGCGACATTACCGGTGAAGCACACTGGATACGCGCCATGATCGACGCGCATGAAGATGCGGCGAAGAAATCCGGTGCGCGAATTGTCAATTGTTGCGGCTTCGACAGCCTGCCCTCCGACCTGGGCACGCTGTTTGTGCAAAGCGCCATGCAGAAACAGCACGGGGTGGCGGCCTCGGAGGTTGCCATGCGGGTGCGCCGAATGAAGGGCAAGTTCAGCGGCGGCACTGCTGCGAGCATGCTCGCAGCGTTTGAGGCAGGCACCAGTGACAAGTCCGTGCGCAGGGCCCTGGCACATCCCTATTCTCTTAACCCGGTGGGTGAGCAAAAGGGCCCATCCCCGACCGATCCCCAGGCCCCACGCTGGGATGAAGACGTGCAGTCGTGGATCGCGCCGTTCATCATGGCCAATATCAACACCAAGATCGTGCGCCGATCCAATGCCTTGTCGGACTGGTCGTACGGACGAAATTTTCGTTACAGCGAAGCCATGATGACCGGTAGAGGCGCTGCAGGGTTCGCCCGGGCCGCCATGCTCACGGCATCGCTGGGCGGCTTTATGGCCCTGGCCGCGATACCGCCTACCCGGTCGCTGCTAAACCGGTTTTTTCTGCCACAACCCGGGGAAGGCCCCAACCAGCAGGAACGCGAACAGGGTATGTTTGATATTTTGCTGGTGGCCCAACATCCGGAAAATGACGACATCAGCCTGACTGCGAGAGTCACCGCAGACAGGGACCCGGGCTACGGTGCCACCTGCAGAATGCTGGGAGAAAGTGCCGTCTGCCTGGCCCGGGACAGCCAACCTCGCAGCCTGCCCGGCGGCTTCTGGACTCCGGCTGTTGCAATGGGCCAGCAACTGATAGACAGGTTATGCGAGAAAGCCGGCATGACGTTCAGCCTGGTGCCGCCCAAAACACGGGACAGCTAGGCGATCAACCGGGGCAGCATCAGGGTCGCGATTCCCAGCACCAGGAAGAAGCCACACATATCGGTAATGGTGGTGAGCACCGGTCCCGAGGCAATGGCCGGATCTACCTTGAAGCTCTTGAGAATCAGGGGCACGGTGCCGCCTATGGCAACTGCCACCACGGTGTTCAGCGCCAGGGCCGAGCCGACTACGACACCCAGCCAGGGGTTGCCTTGCCAGATCCAGCCGGCCAGGGCCACCAGGACACCCAGGGCTATACCGTTTAGCATCCCGACAGGTATTTCTCGCCACAACACGCGCATGGCATCGGCGGGCTTCACAACACCCAGGGTGAGTTCACGCATGCTGACTGCTACGGCCTGATTTCCCGAGCATCCGCTCATGTCAGACACGATCGGCAGGAACACCGCCAGGGCAATGACCGCACTGAGCGTATCCTGGAAAACGGCAATCACGCTGGCCGCCAGGATATTCAGCAACACGTTGACGCTGAGCCAGGACAGGCGACGACCGGAGCGGGTCAGCACGGGCATGGAACGCAGTTCCTCACCACCGACGATGCCTCGTGCTTTCAGATTGTCCTCTTCCGCCTTTTCCGCCAGTGCGTCGTAGACTGCACGCCGGCGCACCACCCCGACCATCTTGTTGCGTTCGTCAACCGCCGGCACCGCCGACATCTCGTGATCATCGAAGAACTCACCCAGGTCCTCCATCGAGGCACTCACCGGTACCGCCTCAGGCGGCGCCATCACCTTCTTGACGGGCAGGTCGGGATTGCCGAAAACCAGGTCTCGCAGCCGCAGCACCCCGCGCAACTTGCCTGTCTTGCCCAACACGTACAGGTATTGCACGTTGTACAGCGCGTAGTCGTCAGGCCGGGTGGACAAATCCTGAATAACCGCCTTGACCGTCATATCATCCGGGTAGCTGATGAACTCGGTCATCATCAGACCACCTGCCGTGTCCGCCGGGTAGGTGATAAGTTTTCGAGCGTCGGCGGCATCCTCACTGTCCATGTGAAACAGGATTCGCTCCACATCCTCCGAATCCAGTTCCGCCAGCAAGTCAGCCTGATCGTCGCTATCCATTTCGGTGACGATGCTGGCCGCCTCTTCCGGCTCCAATTCATCCAGCAGTTCCGCCACGTGGGAGTCGGGCACATCCTCCATCAGTTCGGCCGCCGACTGCGGTGATATCGTCAGCAACAACTTGCGCTGCTCGTCAGGACTCAGACGGAAGATCGCCCTGACGGTTTCATTGGTGTCCAGGGTTTCCAGGAAGGCCTCAAGCTTTTCAGCCTGGTCTTGCTCGACTAATTCGCGCAGAACTTCCCAGGGTCGTTGTGTCGTTTGCTCCATCTTTCACCCCCGGATAAATAGCCCTGGAATCTCGCTTAACGCGTCCTTGCGCGGCAACTGCCAGCAAACCCGAAGTTCGCCATCCCTGCCGGCACCGCCTTATTTCAATATTGCCTTCGGGCAGGACAGCCCGGCGCAAGTGGAGAACCTGGAATCACTGAAACGGAAACCGGAGGCAACAACATGCCTGGCCGGCAATTCTGCGTACATCGTCCGGATTCGGCCTGCCAGGCGGTCGCCCGGTAAAGAAATCTATAAGGGCTCAGCGCAACTGAATCTTGCCGCCGCCCGGCATACCACCCATACCGCCATCTGCGCCTGGCACCACGATGGAGGACGCCGCCTCCCGACGCATTTCCTGCAATTTCTTCATCGTGTCCTCGACTGCCTGCTCGGCGGCGGGACCAAACATTTCGATAGCCTCAC
>JAPHSC010000359.1 GCA_026193125.1 Gammaproteobacteria bacterium | reverse complement strand
CTCGCCGACGGCCCGGTCTTCCCTGCATTCGCCTGACCAGTGGATCGTCAGTTCAACCACCGGCTCATCGGACCAGACCCTGCAGCCGCTTTGCGGATCAACTGCCCAGTAATCTTCAGCCACGGCCGCCGTTGAACATACAAGTCCGCATGCGAACAGCAGCGGCACAATCAGGGTGATTGAGTCTGTTCGTGTGAAGCATCGAAGTAAACCAGTCATTTTTGAAACCTCCGTGATGACAACAAAGGTTGCCCGTCTAGCGCGGTATACGGTCCTGGCGCCAGCGGAGAAACCCAGCTGACTAGTTTATCTGGCTGCAGCAAAGCAAATTTGTCAACGCATGACATCTTATTGTGGAATCATGACATCTTCTTATGGAATCATGACCATGAACGAAGAGTTGTATGTCCGCCCACCCGGCGCTTTGCACTTACCAATGGAACACAGGATATGAAAATGTCAGATGATCAGAATAGGGCCTCAAATTGGATGAAGTTGATTCGCACAACGATTCTTGGTGGTTTCCTCGTGGTGATGCCCGCCTATTTGGCGCTCATATTCCTCGATGAACTGATCAAGGGTCTGTTGGGTTTACTGGCCGGATTAATCAAACCGATTACGACCGTGCTGGGTATCGATGAGAGCGCCATCAGCTTTCCCGTCGGTGTGCTGATTTTTTTGCTGATCTGCGCCGTCGCCGGAGTCCTGCTGAAAACCAGTTATTCAAAACTGATCAAAAAGAGGATCGAACCGGTCTTCAGGCAGGTTCCCGGCTATGTGTTGCTGCGTAGCCTGACGAACCGGGTGGCAAGGCTTGAAACTGCTGAGAAAATGGCAGTCGCCTTCGTGGAACTGGTTGAAAACCAGCGGTCACTGTCACCGGCAATTGTGCTTGAAAAACATGATGGCGGGAAGTACTCCATCTTTGTCCCCATCGTGCCAACCCCCACCGTTGGCAGCATTTATATCGTACCGGAGCAAAGATTGTTTATTGTCGATGTGCCGTTCCTCGACATGGTCAAGTTCATCTCAAAATGGGGTGAAAGCACCCCGGCGATGCGGGAAGCGATCGCCAGGCTACCTATCTTGCCCGCTCAAAATTAATTGAATTGTGGTTGTTGGCTGTCACTCAAAAACAAACATTAGTCATGCGATAGCAATTATCAACGAAGTACTTGGCCGAAAATTACAGACTGAATCTTAATGGTCGGGATATTTAACATGAAACGCATTTTCGTAGCAGTCGCCCTTGCGGCGGCAGTATGGTCTTCTTCGCTGATCGCGGGAAACCGTTCGGTTTTACCGCCTCTGCCGGCACTCAATAACCCCGCTACCAGCGAGCGCCTGCCCGGCAAGTTTATCTTCGCCGATTATTTTACCAGTGACGTTGAAGCGGCGAAGCGCTTTTACGGCAGTCTTTTTGGCTGGGAGTGGCGCTGGGCCAGCCCGGATCAAAGCTACGGGATTTTCTACCAGGGCGATATCGCGGTTGCGGGTGTCGTACTTCGCGACGACGCTGGCACGGACCAGGCCTACGGTCGCTGGATATATTACATATCGACTGCCGAGGTGCCGAAAAAGGTCAAGGATATCGTCGCTGGCGGCGGGCGCGTGCTGATGGAGGCCCGCGAACTGCCGGACCGGGGAACCCTGGCGGTCTTGGCCGACGGGGAGGGCGCACCGTTTGGCCTGCTCGACTCGAGTAGCGGCGACCCCGCCGACTACCGCGCCGAGCCTGGCGAGTGGATATGGATCAGCCTGTACAGTCGCGATGTCGACAAAGCATCCCGCTTTTACAGTGAACAGTTCGGCTATGAAATCACCGAGGCCGACGACACCGGTGATGAAGGTGACCTGTTTCTTTCGAAGGGCGGGTATGCGCGTGCCGGTGTCAGTCACCTGTCAGCAGATTCCGCATCCCATCCCACCTGGGTGGGTTATATCCAGGTGGATGACGTTGGCGCCTATGTCGCCAAGGCCGTTGAACTGGGTGGTGAAGTGCTGCTGGGGCCCGACCCCGAAGTTCTCGATGGCAACCTCGCCATTGTCTCCGACCCGACAGGTGCCCCG
>JAPHSC010000173.1 GCA_026193125.1 Gammaproteobacteria bacterium | reverse complement strand
GTCACCCTGCCTTCGACTCCTGCCATGTTAACCAAGCTCCATGTGTGTGAAGCATGAGTATATACGCCACCAACGGTAGCGACAGTGCCCACCACCTCCGAATACGCGCCCGGCAGACATCATGCTGTTGTGCCGAATGGATAGAGCGGCTCCCCTGGCCAGCCCACCACTCGAGGCTGACGCCAGGAGTTCCGGCGGAGCGCCCTCGATCAGTGCTCGCCCGCCAGCACAGCCTCGACAAATTGATTGTCCACGTGCGGCGCAAGCCGGGCGTCGCTCAACTCCGGTGCCTTGTGCTTTGCCGGAAACAGCTCCAGTTCTCTCTGGGCACCAGCTATGGAAACTGCCGGCGTGTCCGGCACTGCCGGCGCATACAGTGCGACGATAGTCTCCAGACCTGCCGGGAACTCCATCTCTATGCCCGAAGCCAGGATCGCTTCACGAGCCGCGCCCTGATCCGTATGAATCAGTTGCTGGGCCTTGTAGATTGCGCGGGTTAATCGCAGCAGGATATCGGGATGCTCACGAGCATAGGCCTGGGTAGTCACCATGGCGTGTATTTCGCGATGGGCCAGGGTCGGGACCTCACCCGCAGATTGATTTACCAGCAGCACCGCACCCTGGGCCACCAGGGCCTTTTCAACATAGGGCGTGTGAGCATAAAGTGCATCGACCTTGTCCTGCTCAAAAGCCTCGTTTTGATCCGGCCCCCGCACCAGCACTATCTGGATATCCGTGTCGGCATCCATCCCCACGGATGCAAACAACTCCCGCAGCCTGGGCGGTGGCCCCGGCGCCACGCCCACGCGCAAGCCCTTCAAACCTTCAAGACGAGCCTTCAAGGGCATATCGACAGACAAGCCGCGCTGCTCGGCGAGGTTCTCGCGCAGCACCAGGTTGATGGGATCATTCTGCAGCAAATTGGCAAACACCAGCACCGGCTGTCCCTGGTCAATCAACTTCAGATAGGTGGGCCGCGGTAAAACCGCGATATCTGCCTTTCCCTTGAACAGGAACTGATCTCCCTTGCCTGCATTGGGCGGAAAAACCAGTTCCAGCTCCAGGTCTTCCGCGGCAAAAAACCCGGCGCCCCTGGCCACCCAGAAATTCAAAAACTGCAGATTATTGGGGTCCTGCAGGAACACCCTGACCTTATCGGATTCTGTTGGGGAAACCACCGTGTTGGCGGGCGCCTGTTTGTCAGCACCCTCACACCCACCCAGGAGCAATGCGGCCAGGACCAGGGCTGTCACGCACAAGCAGTGACCGAAGTCGGATTTTCGAAGAAGCCGCATATGACACCCTCTGTTATTCATCGTGCAAATTCTAAAGGATTGAAACTGTCTACTTGCCACGAATCGCCACCGCTCGGGCGGAGACCTGACCGGCGCAGGGAGAAACGGCTCATGCCGCTATCGGCCACGGGTCCCGTGGATTTTTAAGTGTGGGTGGCTTGCCAGGACAGGATCGGACGCAGCAGTCAGCGGGCGTGTTGTCGAGGCCAGTTTTTCCAGGCTACCGTCGCCACCAGGGCGCCGGTGAAGCCGAACACCAGGTGCATGGAGAATGGATACGCGAGCCCATTGATCAGGGATCCGAACTCCATGCCAATTCCCTGCAGCGCAAACCATTTCAATGCGGGCTTGGCCGCATACCCCGCTGCCGCAAACAATGGCAGCCACAACACCCTGCTTCGCCACGCCGGTACCAGCATCACCCCGATGTCGATGACCAGACCGGGCAGGAGGTACAGAAAAGGCGTCAAGGCGCCGTGGCCGACTCCCAGGGCGGCGGCGGCAGACGCTGAACCAATTGCTGCAATGGACGCCGACCAGCGGTAGTTGCAACTCAGTCTTGCGAATGCGAGCAGTGCCATCGCCTCCAGGCCATGATGGCCCGGCAGCTTGAGGGCAAAGCGAAAGAGATCTTCCATTACTACCACGCCGGCACCCAGGGCCAGCAGCAGCATGAGCCGTCCAAGGGTCAAGTCCCCTACGGGCTCAATAGCGTCTGATTTCCTCCCTCGGAAGGAGTCGCCACTCAAAACCGTCATTGTCGCTCTCCGTCTTTTCCACTAACAATACCGCGCGCGCTCCAAGAAGCACAGCCCGCGGCCATGGGTCCACACAAACTATCGCCTCGGGTGGAACCGGGTTCCCGTCCCGGTCCGCTATCACGTCCACTCCCGTGGTCTGCAGCAGGTCGCCTGCCCTGGCCAGTCCGGACAATTCGCGCACGCCTTTCAACCAGACAAAGCGGCCGTCATTTCCCGATTTTCTCAGGCCTACACCTGCGAGTGCGCCGATGATTCCGCCATGATCGCCGGTCAGCCCTTCCAGGTGGACACCGGCACGCTGCGCCAGGGAGCGGGCCTGTTCCTGGTTGAGTACCGTATGCTGGGCATTCTGCCCAAACTCAATCACTTCGCCGTCCAGGGCGTCAAACCCGGCGATGCACAAGCCCGCGTCGGAGCCCTCTGCGCTCTCCCGCAACAGAAATTCCCGGCACAGGGCCACTACATCGTCGTAGCCGCCGGACACCACATCGGCGTCAAGACATAAAGAGCTGTTATGCGAGGTGTAGGGAATGTCGGGATGCACGAACAGCTGATGGCGACTTACCCCGTCAACCCTGGCCAGACCCGCCTTGGCCAGGTCCACACCGAGACAGCGGGCGCGAAAACCCGTACCCCGGCTTTCCAGGTTATCCGTATCGTCCACTCCGATCAGGTAACGCATGCTGATAATCCAGGCCCGCGGTCCGCGCCATTACCGTGGAATCCGCGGCGGAACCAGGCCGCCGCCGGTGTTCCCGACTGTCGCAGGATCATAGCCTCATTTCCGCGCCCAGGTAAAACCGCCGACCTGGCTGTGGGAATCCATAGGCTTCCTGGTAGTTCTCATCCAGGAGGTTCTCAACCCGCCCGATCAGCCACACTCGATCATCAAACAGTGGATGGGAAACACCCAGGTCCAGCACGTTGTAGTCGCCCAGCTCCGTCGTCTCCACCGGCGTCGTACGCGACAGGGTGAGTGAATCCGCCACGTACATCCAGGAGGCATAAAGCCGTGTACCGATATCGAAATCGTAGTCCAGCCTGGCACTGAACTTGTGCCTGGGTCGCTGTTGCACCGCATCGGTCTCCGCATTGGGATCGCGATTCTCAGCATCCAGGAAGGTATAACCGAGCTTCAGCTCGAGGTTCTCACCGTTGCCATAATGTCCATTAAGCTCCACCCCCTGGAAACGCAGGCTGGCAAAATTTTCCGCCAGGCCACTTACCCCGCGCTCTATGAAATCCTCGGCGTCTACCCTGTACAACACGAACTCTATGCCGGAACGGCCTTGCATGAAGTCCCGCTGCACCGCCATTTCTATGTTGTCCGTGGTCTCCGGCAACAGCTCTGGGTTACCCAGGCCGATCTGATACAGGTCCCGCAAGGTGGGGAAACGCACCTGGTGTGCGAATG